>JAHLFB010000102.1 GCA_018884025.1 Candidatus Phocaeicola faecipullorum | reverse complement strand
ACTTAATAGGAATGCCAGTCCCGGACATACTATAAGCATTTCGCCAAGTAGCCATAATGATATTTGGAACATGGAAGTAAAAGTTCCGAAAATAATGCTTATGGCTATAAAAAAGAATATAGTGGTTATAGCCCCTTTTATGCCGGCATTGACAAGGTTTATAAATATTGGTATTAGGTAGCATAGTGCAGCTCCTACCCAGATAGTTCCTATAAAGTAAACGGACAACATTCCTACGGGCCATACGAGTAAGTAGCAGGCAACTATTGGCCAAATTTTCATTTTATCGTCGCCTGACATATAAAATAATATAATGAAACTGAATTGCATTATCAGATATATTGCCAGCAGAACGACTCTCAGCATTGATACAGACAACTCATGATAATCAGGATTACACCACCAGAATACATCCCAATCTAGCATTGTGCTTAGATATACCTGAATGCCTGAGGAGATTAAGAACAGAATCCCCGGAATAAGTGGTCTGAAATTGAAAAGTAACATAACTATGCCTATTAAGAGTAGTGAGGCTGATATAATAGGTGGTATGTAACTGTATAGAAAATGTCCGAATTTAGAGTGTGGGTCAAGTTGAGTTAACTTTAATCCCATTAATTCAGGGGCTGCCGGGCTGAAATTATCATTGGCGAAAATGTTTTTTACGCCTTCCTTATTATTTTCTGAGAATACGAGCCATCTTGCTTCTGTATAATAGTATTTACCATTATACTCTATTTTTGCAAGTATTCCTCTTGCGCTTGCAGTGTCTTCCACTACGCGCGAAAGGACTTTTATTTCAGTACCGTTGGGAATCCTGTATCCCTTTTCGTTTGAACGGTCAATAACTTTTGCTCTTTTGTCTTTTGTGAAAATGACATCACTTACCAAACTTTCTACACGATATAATTGTGCAGATATATCGATGCTAATTAAAGATAAGGTGATTAATAGTAAAATTCTGAAGGTTGTTTTCATAATTAGATGATTTTAGGTTTGTATTTTGTTTATTATAATCGGAAAATAACACTGTTTGCGAATATAATAAATTTTTTAATTAAAGCTATATATTGAATGTGGTAAAATTATGGACATAAAAAAAGGAGTACCGCTGTACTCCAACCTTTGTTAACCTTAAAATCTAATACTATGAAAAACACGATACAAAGGTATGGCTTTTTCTTTAATTGTCAAGAGTTAGATATAAGAAAATGATGCTTTATAACATGGTTTAACTCTTTCGACATGTTTGAAAATATTGTTAACAAAAAAGGAGGCTATGTGCCTCCTTGTATAAATTAATTATATACATCCTTTACTGGAAGGAATTTCAAAGTGATATACATCGCGTTTAACAGCCATCTTTATGCTTCTTGCGAGAGCCTTGAAAATTCCTTCAATCTTATGGTGCTCGTTCTGACCTTCTGCCTTTATATTAAGGTTCATACGGGCAGAATCGCTCAATGACTTGAAGAAATGGAGGAACATCTCTGTAGGCATGTCGCCAATCTTTTCGCGTTTGAATTCTGCATTCCATACCAGCCATGCACGTCCTCCGAAATCTAGTGCGACCTGGCACAGGCAGTCATCCATAGGCAGGCAGTAGCCATATCTTTCAATTCCACGTTTGTTTCCTAACGCTTTGTAGATACATTCACCAAGAGCGATTGCCGTATCTTCTATTGTGTGGTGTTCATCAACTTCGAGGTCACCTTTTACCTTTATTGTGAGGTCTAAACCGCCATGTTTTCCTATTTGTTCAAGCATGTGGTCGAAGAAGCCTAATCCGGTGCTAATGTCGCATGAACCGTTTCCGTCAAGGTTGAGGCTTATGTATATGTCAGTCTCTTTGGTTGCACGTCTTACTTCGGCTTTTCTTTCTCCGGCAAAAAGAAATTCAGCTATCCTGTCCCAATCTTTTGTAGCTAGGACGCAATATTCTTCCAGTGATTTTTCTTTAAGTAAATCTTTGTTGTCTTGCAGAAGTATTGCTTTGCATCCGAGATTTTTTGCCAGTTCCACATCTGTTGCTCTGTCTCCAATGACGTAGCTTCCTGTAATGTCATATTCGGGATTGTTGATGTACTGGGTAAGCATTCCCGTACGCGGTTTTCTTGTGGGTGCGTTGTCTTCTGGAAAACTTCTGTCTATACATACATTGTCGAATGTAATTCCTTCGTTCTCAAATGTTTTCATTACCAGATTGTGGACTGGCCAGAATGTATCTTCAGGGAATGAATCTGTACCTAATCCGTCCTGATTTGTCACCATTACGAATTCGTAGTCCAAACGTTCGCGTATGAAACCGAGATTACGGAATACCTTGGGATAGAACTCCAGTTTGTCGAACGAGTCGAGCTGATAATCTATTGGAGGTTCTATCACCAAAGTTCCGTCGCGGTCGATGAATAGTATCTTTTTCATTTCAATTCTGTGTTTAGTTATATTTCTTCAGTGCCTCTATAAGTGCGTCATTCTCCGGACGTGAGCCTATTGTTACTCTCAGACAGTTATGACATAGGGTTACATTTGTGCGGTTTCTTACTATGATACCGTTGTTAACCAGATAGTCGTAAATCTTTTTGGCGTCTGTAACCTTTGCAAGGAAGAAATTGGCATCGGTAGGGTAGATGTGTTCGCAACAGCCTAGTTCTCCGAATTTCTCAATTAGTCTGGCTCTTTCCGCAAGCAGTGTTTTCACCCATTCCTTAATCTGATATTCTTTACCTATCATATTGATGGCCTCTGTCTGTGTCAGGTGATTTACGTTGTAAGGATATTTCACTTTGTTGAATACTGAAATGATTTCTTCCGAAGCGAAAGCCATTCCCAGACGTATTCCTGCGCAGCCCCAGGCTTTTGAGAATGTCTGAAGTACAACCATATTGGGATACTTGTCAAGCATTGTTGTAAATGATACTTCTGTAGAGAAGTCGATATATGCTTCGTCTATCACCACTATACCTTGGAAACTATCCAGTACTGTTTCTATTTCTTTATGGCACAGGTTGTTTCCTGTGGGGTTATTGGGAGAACAGAGAAAAATCAGTTTGGTGTTGTCATCTGCTTTAGCTAGAAGATCGGAGGCCTTGAACTGGAAATTTTCATCCAGTAATACTTTTCTGTATTCTACATCATTAATATCGGCACATACTTCGTACATACCGTATGTTGGGTCAATAGCTACCGCATTGTCTTTTCCTGGTATGCAGAATGTGCGGTAAAGAATGTCTATTGCTTCATCGCTGCCGTTGCCAAAGAATATTTTGTTACTGTTGATATTCTTAACCCTTGAAACCAATGTTTTCAGTTCTGTTTGCAGTGGGTCAGGATAACGGTTGTTAGGAGTATTGTATGGATTTTCGTTGGCATCTAGAAACACAGATGCCGTCACGCCTTTATACTCGTCCCTTGCAGAAGAATAGGGTTTCAGTGACCATATGTTTGGGCGTATAAGTTCTTTTAATGCTTTCATTGTCATATCCTTTATTTAAGTCTTACACTGACTGCATTCTTGTGGGCGTCAAGAATCTCATTTGCAGCCATTGTTTCTATGGTTGGTCCGATATTCATAATGCCTTCACGTGTGATTTCCTGAAATGTAATCTTACGCATGAAACTGTCCAGGTTCACTCCGCTGTATGCTTTGGCATATCCGTTTGTGGGAAGAGTATGGTTAGTTCCTGAAGCGTAGTCTCCTGCACTTTCAGGAGTATATGGGCCAAGGAATACAGAACCTGCGTTGACAATTCTTTCAGCTACCTGCATGTAGTCTTTTGTCTCTATTATCAGATGTTCCGGAGCGTATTCGTTGCTCATTTCTATGGCTTCGTCTATAGAATTTACCAATATCAGTTTACTGTGTGACAGTGATTTTTCGGTAATCTCCTTTCTTGGAAGAACTGCGAGCTGTTTCTCTACTTCGTTCTTTACCTTATCAATCATATCTTCGGATGTCGTGATAAGTATAGCCTGACTGTCCACACCGTGTTCTGCCTGTGAGAGAAGGTCTGAGGCGACGTATGCAGGATTTGCCGTTTCGTCAGCCAATACAGCTACTTCCGAAGGTCCTGCAGGCATATCTATTGCTACATCGTGCAGCGAAACTTCCTGTTTTGCTGCCATAACATACTGGTTTCCAGGACCGAATATCTTGTAAACCTTAGGAATGCTTTCTGTTCCGTATGCCATTGCCCCAATAGCCTGTACTCCTCCAGCTTTGAATATCCTGCTTACTCCGGCTGCCTTTGCCGCATAGAGGATGGCAGGATTTATTTTGCCTTCCTTGTTAGGAGGCGAACAAAGCACTATTTCCTTGCAGCCAGCAATCTTGGCAGGTGCCGCCAGCATAAGCACTGTGGAGAAAAGAGGTGCTGTTCCTCCAGGAATGTACAGACCTACTTTTTCTATTGCTACAGCTTTCTGCCAGCAGGTTACGCCGGTAGTTGTGGTGATTTTTTTGCCTTCAAACTTTTGTGAAGCGTGGAATGTGCGTATGTTTTCAAGTGCATTTCCTATTGCTTCTTTCAGTTTACTGTCTGTAAGGAGTTCTGCCTCGGCAAACTCTTCTTCAGTTACTTCGAGTGATGAGAGTTTTACTTTATCAAACTTTTCTTCGTATTCAATTACGGCTTTGTCTCCTTTTTCGCGTATTGCTCCCAATACCTGAAGCACTGTGTCGCGAAGTGTTGCCGTATTTAGCGTTGGACGACTCAGAATGCTTTTCCAGTCTGAGCGTGCCGGATATTTTATGATGTTCATTGTCTTTTTTGTTAGAGTTTGGTTGTTGGTTTTTAGTTATATCCGCATGGCTACTAATAACTAACAACTCTTTTTCGTAATCAAAGTATCATCTTTTCAATAGGAAGAACCAGAATGCCCTGTGCTCCCAATGATTTCAGTTTTCCTATTATTTCCCAGAAACATTTCTGATCTAGCACTGTGTGTACACTGCTCCATCCTTCAGTGGCAAGAGGCATTACTGTAGGACTTTTTATTCCTGGAAGAACCTCAATAATATCTTTTACCTTGTCGGTAGGAACATTCATCAATACGTATTTCTTGTCTTCTGCTGCTTTTACTGCATCCAGACGGAAGAGCAGTTCCTTGAGAATTTCTTTCTTTTCATCGCTCATGTTTTTGTTTCCTATCAGAAGAGCCTCGCTTTTCATTACTACCTCAACTTCCTTCAGATTGTTGCTTATAAGCGTTGAACCAGAACTTACTATGTCGAATATAGCGTCAGCCAGTCCTATACCTGGAGCTATTTCTACTGAACCGGTGATAACGTGTATATCGGCTTTTATATTGTTTTTATCAAGAAATCTTTTCAGAATAACAGGATATGATGTTGCGATTTTCTTTCCGTTGAACCATTCCAGGCCTGTGTAGTCTATTTCTTTATGCAAGGCAAGTGAAAGGCGGCATTTGCTGAATCCTAGTCTTTGTATTATATCAGCTTCTTCTTCTCTCTCTTCAAATTCGTTTTCACCTACTATACCCATGTCGGCAACTCCGCTTGCCACGCATTGCGGAATATCGTCATCACGCAGGAACAGAATTTCCACTGGAAAGTTTGTTGATTGTGTTAGCAATGTGCGTTTTGATGTTGACAGTTTGATGTCAGCTTCTGCAAGCAGGGCCATTGTATCCTCAAACAAACGGCCTTTTGATTGTACGGCAATTCTTAGCATATTTTTTGATTTTAAAAGTTTATAATCTGTATTAATAAAAAAGGCTCACCGTAGTTTTACGGCAAGCCTTTAAATAAATTTCTGTATAATGAACTGCATGAGCCATCAGCCTACCGATTATTTCGTCAGGAAATGATGATGGTGATGTAGTGCAGTTGTATAAATCATAATTTTTTCTTCTTGTTTGCGACAAAAGTATAGCTAAAGATTTATAAATCCAAATTTTTAATGCAAAAAGTTTGATTTTTCTTTCAAATTAATGGATTGACATCTTCGTCTTCTGTCTCACATCCGTAGAAAAACATATCCTTTTGTGCCTTTTCTTTAGGGAATGTGAAATACGTACATGTCGCTTTTGTGCATTCTTCGCCTTTCATATTGTAGATTGAAGCATCTACAATTATTATGTTTCTTTTCTGTTCGCGGATATGTGCCCTTAATACAATGTAATCATCAGTAGTCATAATGGATTTCATGTACCTTGTCTCCATTTTCGATGTCACTCCAGTGGTTTGCAGTTTTCTTGCTATTACCCAGGCGCATATTTCATCAAGCAGCGTAGCTTGTATTCCACCGTGAAGGGTATTGACCCATCCCTGATATTTTGCTTCCGGATGCCAGATGCTTACTATGTCGTCTCCGTCTTCGTAGAACTCCATTTTTACTCCGGCTTCATTGTTTGGTGCACAACCGAAACAATAATATCCGTCCATGCCTTTCCAAGGGTTGATAATCTTTTTCATGGCTATATTTGTTTATTGTTCGAAATCTACACATGCCCTGTCTTCTTTTGCTTCCTTTATTATTCCGGCAGCGGCTACATGAGCAGGGTGGACTGAATAAGCCTTTACATCATCAAGTGTATCGAATGTACTTTCAAGACATATGTCCCACTTTTCTGTAGTATTGATGTTTATTCCTACGTGTATGTATCTTATGAAATCAATTTTTTCCGGCAGTGCTTCAATTGCTGATTTGAAACTTCCTGCTATCTCCTGTTTTTCTTTTTCTGACAAGCTATCTTTCAGCTTGAACATAACAATGTGCTTGACCATAGTTGTATATTTTATTTATTATCGTATTTTTGTATGTGGCAAAGATAATCATTAATTATTAAAATGTAATACAATGAATAAACGTAGTATATTAATCGCTGTTTTATTGTTGTTTCTGGTAGTATTGGCTACTGTGACTTTTTTATATACTTCTAAGGAAGACGATGTGGAAATTATCCATGGCGATTTGGATGATATTATTGAAGATGGCGAGCTAATTGTCCTGACCATAAACAGTTATGCTTCATATTTTAGTTATAGGGAATCTCCAATGGGATTTCAGTATGAGTTGGCTCAGGGATTTGCCAAATCCTTGGGAGTAGAGTTGAAGGTTAAAGTGGTAAATTCGGAAGTAGAGCTTGTAAAGGCTCTTTTGAATGGTGAAGGAGACCTGATAGCTTATAATCTGGCTATAACTAATGAAAGGAAAAAGGAGCTTATATATTGTGGAAAAGAAAATGTATCTCACCAGGTTCTCGTTCAGAGAAATGGAAAGGATGTTTTGAACGATGTTACACAACTGGTAGGAAAAGAAGTTTATGTAATGCCGGGTAAATACGAGATGAGATTGAAAAATCTTAATCAGGAGCTTGGAGGAGGTATAATGATACATGAGATAAATCAGGACAGCATAACGAATGAAGATCTTATCACGATGGTGGCGGAAGGTAAAATAGATTATACTGTCACCAATAATGAGTTGGCAAAGATTAATAAAACATACAATCCTAATCTGAATATCAGTATGGAGATAAGCTTTGACCAGCGTTCTGCCTGGGCTGTCAGAAAAACTTCTCCGAAATTGGCTGAGGCTGCCGACAAATGGCATAGGGAAAATATAAACTCAGCTGAGTATGAGGCAAGTGCAAGGAGATATTTTGAATTGAACAAACATACGCCTCAGGCTGCAATACTGTCGCTTAAAGATGGAAGAATTTCACATTATGATGATTTGTTCAAAAAATATGCGTTGCAGATAAACTGGGACTGGAGATTACTTGCCGCCCTTGTTTATACAGAATCTAATTTTAATCCGGGTGCTGTCTCATGGGCTGGTGCAAAAGGGCTTATGCAGCTGATGCCTGTCACTGCAAGAGCATATGGAGTTCCTGCCGGTATGGAGAGCGATCCGGAGCAAAGCATCAAGGGTGGAGTAAAATATATTGCAGCATTACAGAAAATTTTTTCTAAGGTTAGAGATGAAGACCGTGTTAAATTTGTTCTGGCTTCCTATAATTCCGGTATAGGGCATGTTTTTGATGCTATGGCACTGGCTGAAAAATATGGTAAGGATAAATATCTATGGGATGGCAATGTAGCTGTGTATATGTTACTTAAAAACAGAGAGGAGTATTACAAAGACCCTGTTTGCAAAAACGGTTATTTCAGAGGTACTGAAACTTATAATTTTGTGCGCGATGTGATGACACGTGCCGATGTATATATGCGCAATATAAAGAATTGATAAAACATAAAAGGCTGAAGATGCCTATTTGAACTTCAGCCTTATATTATAAAGGATTTGCCTATTTGAACATTTCCACTATTTTGTTTAGTTCGCCTGCATTTATTACTCCGCTTTGTCTCCACACCTGTTTCCCTCTTTTGAAAATCATGAGTGTAGGAACTGACTGTATGCTGTATTGCATGGCCAACGCATTGTTTTTGTCAACATCAACCTTTATTATGCGTACTTTATCGCCTTGCATGTCTTTTACCTGTTTAAGGATTGGAGACATCGCCTTGCATGGGCCACACCATTCGGCGAAGAAATCTACCAAAACCGGAGTTTCAGAAGATGATATTAATTCATGAAAGCTTTCCATATGTCGTTTGTGTTATATTTAAGTCTTATCCATTAAACAAATTTGACAAGTATTTTGTTCGTATGAAAAATAAAAAAAAGGTGGAAAAATTTTCCACCTTTATATATTTGTTTGCTTTCCTTTAATTATTTGTTCAAACCAGAGTAACGGGCATTCAAACCTTCAACAATTTCTTCTGTTATATTGAAAGCTGGATCAGCATAAAGCAGGTTGTCAAAACCTGTATTGCTTATAATCAAGCTATATCCTTTATCCTTGTTATATATTTTAAGGAATGAGTTGATAGAGTCTCTTAGCTGGAGGCTGTTTTTCTGGTTTTCGTCAGCTAGCTCTTTGCTAAGTTTATCCTGCAATGCCTGAAGGTCCTGTTGCTGTTTAAGGATACGGTTATGCTGTTGCTGGGCACTCTCTGCACTTACGAAACCGTTGTTTTCATATTTACGCTGGAATTCTTTCATTGCAGCATCCAGAGCTTTTGCTTTTTCGTTAAGAGTAGTACGGATATTTTCCTCTTTCTTTATCATAAGCTCGTTCAGGTCATTCCAAAAACGGTATTTGGTAAGAAGTGAATCGATTTCAACGTATGCTATTTTCATGTTTGTTGTGCCGTTAGCTGCAACAGGTGCTGCAGTCTGTGTTGCTTCCCCATTGTTACCTGCACATTGTACGAACATTACAGCCATAACCACAGCCAAAAATCCTTTAAGGATGTACTTAGTCTTTCTCATAAATCTTCTATATCAATTAAGTTAATTATTATTCCTTGCTTCTCTCAGAAATTGCGTTAGGATTTATTCTCCTCTGTTCCCTGTCTTGCGACTGTACGCATCCTATGCCTCTTTCACGCATGGCTTTACTTCCACTTACATGTGTATTAGGAAAACGTCCGTTTTTCTTGAACAGTATTTTTACGCATAACAGTGCTATACATATAGCAACTATTAACAATGTAGCCAGTATTATTTTAAGCATTTCAATTGTCTATCTGATAATTTTTTTCTAAAACAGGATTAGGTTTTGGATAGTCTAAATTTAAAAACAGTGTTTCCATTTGCCTCTCCGTCAACCTTTCATTATTTTTTTCATAAAATATGATGTGTTTCGGGATAGTTTAAATCGAAAAACTATGTTTTTCATTTGCCTCTCCACTTACCTTTCACTATTTTTGTGGTGCAAATATATAGTTTTGTTACGATTAAAACTTCACAATGCTTTTAAAAAAGTCAATATATAAGTGTAAATCGGCTTATTTAACTTATTTTTGCACTAAATAATAATAAATAAATGCTTAATACAAACTATTATGGAAGTAAAAGACTTGACTCCTAAAATTGTTTTTCATTATTTCGATGAAATTTGTAAAGTTCCACGTCCTTCTAAGAAAGAGGAAAAGATACGTGCTTTTCTGATTGATTTTGCAAAAGACAAAGGACTGGAATATAAGGTTGATGAGGCCGGAAATGTACTGATAAAAAAGAATGCCACAGCCGGAATGGAAAACAGAAAAACCGTTATTCTTCAGTCGCACATAGATATGGTATGCGAAAAGAATAATGATACGGTTCATGATTTTGATACAGACCCGATACAGACTTATATAGACGGAGAATGGCTTAAAGCCAAAGGGACTACACTTGGCGCAGACAATGGTATTGGTGTAGCTACACAATTGGCAGTTCTGGCTTCCGACGACATACAGCACGGACCACTGGAATGTCTTTTCACTGTCGATGAAGAAACTGGTCTTACCGGAGCTTTTGCCTTGAAAGAAGGTTTCATGAGCGGTGATATCCTTTTAAATCTTGACTCGGAGGATGAAGGAGAATTGTTTATCGGATGTGCAGGAGGTGCGGGAACTACAGCCGTGTTCCCTTGTCCTATGGTTAAATCTCCGGAAGGATATTTCTTTTTCCGTGTTACGGTAAAAGGTCTTACAGGAGGTCACTCAGGTGACGATATCAACAAGAACCGCGCCAATGCCAACAAGTTGTTGAACAGATATTTAATGTCTCTTTCTGGTAAATATGATTTGTATATATCAGAGATAGATGGCGGTAATCTTCATAACGCAATTCCTCGCGAGGCACATGCTGTTTGTGCTGTTCCAATGAAGGACAAGGAATCGGTAAGAGTGGATTTGAATGTATTCCTTGCTGATGTCGAGAATGAATATTCTGTTACGGAACCTAATATAAGTATGGATATTGAGTCGGAAACAGCTTTCCCTGAAGTGATGGACAAAGCTGCGATGAGCCGTTTCCTTAATTCCATACACGCTGTACACAATGGCGTTTTTGCCATGAGCCAGGATATGGAGGGTCTGGTAGAAACATCATCAAACCTGGCCTCTATAAAGATGCGCGACGGACAGATAGTTGTAGGTACAAGTCAGCGCAGTTCCATTCTTTCTTCCCGTATAGATATGTCACAAACCGTTCGTTCCGCTTTTGAACTTGGAGGTGCGACGGTAACAACAGGCGATGGTTATCCTGGATGGAAACCAAATCCGTCGTCAGAAATACTCAAGGTGGCAGTAGAAAGTTATAAAAAGCTGTTTGGTGTAGAGCCTAAGGTCAAGGCTATACATGCCGGGCTGGAATGTGGATTGTTCCTTGAAAAATATCCATCTCTTGATATGGTTTCGTTCGGACCAACATTACGTGGTGTACACTCGCCGGATGAAAGAATGCTTATTCCTACAGTTGACAAATTCTGGAGACATCTGCTCGATGTACTTGGAAATATTCCGACAAAAGCTTGAAAATGAATGTTATAAAATTACTGTTGTGTTGGGCGGCAGGGTTCATTGCTATGAACCTTGTTGCCCAACAACAGTTTTTGGTGATGGAATATAATGTGGAAAACCTGTTTGACTGCCGCCATGATTCTCTTAAAAATGATTTGGAGTTTATGCCGGAAAGCCCTAGAGGATGGACATACTCAAAATTCAATAAAAAGATAGAAAGTATTTCGCGGGTCATACTTTCAGCTTCCGGCGAACAGGTACCGGACCTGGTAGGTCTGTGTGAAGTGGAAAATGAATTTTGCGCTAATACTCTAGTCCGTTACTCCCAACTTCGTGAAGCCGGATATGAATATGTCATGACAGATTCACCTGACGAGCGTGGCATAGATGTTTTGCTTCTTTATCAACCTTATACATTTAAACTATTGGAAAAGCGCATAATCAGTGTTCCTACAACAACTATAGGAGGACGACCTACACGCGATATACTCCATGTGAGCGGGCTTGTTCTTACTGGAGATACATTGGATGTGTTTTTAGTACATTTCCCGTCACGTTCGGGAGGATGGAGAAAGACAGAACCTTACAGGCTTATGGCAGCCTCCTGTCTGAAGTCTGCATCAGACAGTATTATGCGGTCACGCATAAATCCATACATTATAATAATGGGTGATTTCAATGACTATCCCTCCAACAAATCGTTGGTAGAAATATTAGATGCCCGTAAACCAGGGAATAATCCTGAGCCATATTCACTGTACAATCTGATGGACGGAAAAAACGGAGGAACATATAAATACCGTGGTGAATGGGGAATATTAGACCAAATGATAGTTAGCGGGACACTCATTGACGGTAGAAATATAAAAACGTCTTATTCTAAAGCCCGTATTTTGGATTTTTCTTTTCTTATGGAAGAGGATGACAGATTTGGAGGTGATGCACCTTTCCGTACATACCACGGTATGAGATATAAAGGTGGTTATAGTGACCATCTTCCGGTTTTGCTTGAACTGGAAATAAGCCAACCGTAAAATCTGATAGCTGTTTTGGGGGGCATTCCCGAAATTGTTGTTATTTATCGTTTCGTGAAATCTACCTTTTTTAATAAATATATTGCATAAATCATTTGAAATGCTGATTTTTGTACTTCAGTTGACGGTTGTCAGTTTTTGGCTGTTGGATTAATCCGGATGGAAAACCTTGTCAACTTGTCAACCAGTCAACTGTTAAACCTAAAAACAAGACCTTATGCTCAGCAAGTTAAAGTTAAACCAGCTTTATTTTAAGGATACGCAGTTTGCCAACCTGATGACAAAACGTATATTCAATGTCCTTTTGGTGGCAAATCCTTATGATGCTTTCATGCTTGAGGACGACGGGCGCATAGATGAAAAAATTTTCATTGAATACATGAATCTCAGTTTGCGCTATCCTCCTCGTTTCACCCAAGTCTCAACTCCCGAAGAAACATGGAAACAGTTGGGAAATACCATGTTTGACCTCGTGATATGTATGCCGGGAACGGATAGTAGTGATACCTTCGACATTGCACGCGACATAAAGGCTAAATATCCTCATATCCCTATCGTTGTTCTTACTCCGTTTTCTCATGGCATCAGAGAGAGAATGCAGCATGAAGATCTTAGTGTGTTCGAGTATGTATTTTGCTGGTTGGGCAATACCGACCTTCTTGTTTCCATCATAAAACTGATAGAGGACAAGATGAATCTTGAACACGACATCAAGGAGGTTGGAGTACAGATGATAATGCTAGTGGAAGACTCCATACGATTCTATTCGTCTGTTCTGCCTAACCTTTATAAATTCGTATTGAAGCAGAGCCAGGAATTTGCAACAGAAGCGTTGAACGAGCATCAACGCACACTTCGTATGCGAGGACGTCCGAAGATTGTTCTTGCACGTTCTTATGAGGAAGCCATGCATCTTTACGAAACCTTCAGCAACAATGTTCTAGGTATAATATCCGACGCACGTTTCCCTCACGACGGCGAAATAGATCCTTTGGCCGGCGTCAAACTACTTAAGGAAGTTCGCAAGCATGATCCTTTTATTCCTTTGATTTTGCAGTCGTCTGAAGAAGATAACCGTAAGTATGCCGATGAGTGCAAGGCTGTATTCATTGACAAGAACTCCAAGAAAATGAATATAGATTTGCGCGAAGCCGTATCGGAAAATTTCGGTTTTGGCGATTTCGTGTTCATCAATCCTACAACAAAGGAAGAAGTGGCAAGAGTACATAATCTGAAGGAACTTCAGAACATAGTCTTTTCCATACCGGCCGATTCGTTTCATTATCACATAAGCCGTAACCATGTGTCACGCTGGTTATATTCGCGTGCCATATTCCCTGTGGCTGAGTTTCTGAAACAGATAACTTGGGATTCTTTGCAAGACCTGGATGCCCACCGTCAGATTATATTTGAAGCCATAGTACGCTATCGTAAGATGAAAAATCAGGGTGTTGTGGCTGAGTTTAAACGAGAACGTTTCGACCGTTATTCCAATTTCGCCCGTATCGGTGAAGGTTCTCTTGGAGGTAAAGGGCGCGGACTGGCTTTTATTGACAATATGATAAAACGCCATCCTGATTTTGACGACTTCGAGAATGCTACGGTAGCTATACCTAAAACAGTGGTTTTGTGTACGGATATTTTCGATGAATTTATGGACAGTAACCGTCTTTACCAGTTGGCTCTGAGTGATGCTGACGATGAGGTTATCCTCAGAGCATTCCTGCGTGCCAAATTGCCGGACCGACTGGTGGAAGACTTTTTCGCATTCTTCGATGTGGTGAAGTCTCCTATTGCCATACGTTCGTCAAGTCTGCTTGAAGACTCACACTATCAGCCTTTTGCGGGTATATATTCTACTTATATGATACCGTATATGGAGGATAAGTATGAGATGCTCCGTATGCTGAGCGATGCCATAAAAGGTGTGTATGCTTCTGTCTTTTATAAGGACAGCAAGGCGTATATGCAGGCCACCAGTAATGTGATAGACCAGGAAAAAATGGCAGTTATCCTTCAGGAGGTTGTAGGAACACAGTATGGCGACCGTTATTATCCTGCCATATCCGGTGTGGCGCGTTCAATAAACTATTATCCGATAAATGACGAGCTGGCCGAAGAAGGTACCGTGAGTCTGGCGTTGGGACTTGGAAAATATATAGTAGATGGTGGTCTGACGCTTAGGGTGTGTCCTTATCATCCTAACCAGGTGTTACAGACCAGCGAACTGGAAATAGCCCTTCGTGAGACTCAGACACGTTTTTATGCTTTGGACTTGAGGAATACGGGACATAACTTCTCGCTTGATGACGGTTTCAATCTTCTGAAACTGCATATAAAAGATGCCGAGGCAGACGGCGCTCTGAATTATATAGCATCGACATACGACCCTTATGATATGGTGATACGCGACGGTATCTATCCGGGAGGAAGGAAAGTCATAACATTCGCAAACATTCTTCAACACGATGTGTTCCCATTGGCACGTCTGTTACAGTTGGCTCAGA
Organism: Candidatus Phocaeicola faecipullorum; assembly: GCA_018884025.1. Classification (GTDB taxonomy): domain Bacteria; phylum Bacteroidota; class Bacteroidia; order Bacteroidales; family Bacteroidaceae; genus Phocaeicola; species Phocaeicola faecipullorum. The sequence continues at coordinate 23,878 of JAHLFB010000102.1, read as the reverse complement.
AATATGGTCAGGGTGAGATGAGACGCCCTGTGGAAATAGAGTTTGCCGTCAATTTTGATGCGAACAAGAAAACCGGCGCTTTTTACCTTCTTCAGATACGCCCTATGGTGGATATTAAGGCCGACCTTGACGAAGACCTGAGCCTTATACCTGAGGATAAGATAATACTGAAGAGTGAAAATTCTTTAGGGCATGGTGTTATAGACGATATTTGCGATATAATATATGTAAAGACAGACGGATATACTGCGTCGAACAATCAGCTTATCGCTTATGAGATAGAAAAGTTGAATAAAAGATTCCTTGATGAAGGTAAACACTATGTGCTTGTAGGTCCGGGAAGATGGGGTAGTAGCGACACATGGCTTGGAATACCGGTGAAGTGGCCGAATATCTCTGCAGCAAGAGTTATTGTTGAGGCCGGGTTGACAAATTACCGTGTTGACCCTAGTCAGGGAACACATTTCTTCCAGAACCTGACATCGTTCGGAGTAGGTTATTTCACTATAAATGCTTTTATGAACGACGGTATATACAATCAGGATTATCTTAACAGTCTGCCAGCCGTAGAAGAAACTAAATTCCTGCGTTGGGTACGTTTTGAAAAACCTTTAACGGTGAAAATGGATGGAAAGAAGAAAATAGGAGTTGTGTCTTTAGACTGATTTTATAGGTGATAAAAATGCTTCGTTGTTTGAGTTAAAACGTTTCGTCGTTTTGCTTCAAACGACGAAGCATTTTTTTTCGGCTTTTCTCTGATGATTTTTCAACCATTGTTTCTGTATTCCAGAGGACTCATTCCCACATGTCGTTTAAAGTATTTTCCGAAAAATGACATATTAGCAAAGTTAAGAGAGTCTGATATAGCCTGAATACTCTGCTGTGTGGATTTTAATTGCGATTTGGCATCCATGATTACCATTGATGAAATAATGTCGGCGCATGTCTTGCCGGTTGCCTGCTTGACCACGGAACACAGATGCGCATGAGTTATCCCAAGTTTTTCGGCATACCAGGCTACATTTCTATTTTCGTTGTAATGCTGCATCACCATTTGTGTGAATGCCTTGCATAGCTGCTCGCTTTTCGATGAGGCAACGTTGTCACTAGCCGTTTTTTTCTTATATAATAATGATATACCCTTATGCGTATCGGTGAATATATTATCTGCGATTTCCGATTTAATCTTATCGTCGGAAAGTTCATAAACGTCTATTAGTAATCTGTAATATTTTTCTATCATTTCCGCACCTTTGTCCGATAGCGAGATTCTTGGTCTGCCAAGTGTGGAGTATATAGCGTCCAGCATTGTTTTAGCTTTGTCGTTTCTTTCCACGTATTTTGAAGAGAAGCCTAAGAAAAAAATCTTCAGTTCTCCATTCAGTTCGTTTATCTGGAATATAGAGCCTGGCATAAGAGTGATAATATCGTTTTTCCTCACTGTTATACGGTTCAGGTTTACCGATGCATCTATTTCTCCGTCCATACATAAAGCAATAATTTCGCATTTCAGTCTGACCGGGTAGTTTTTATAAAGTCCTAATAGCTCCTTGCTTATGTCAGTACCTGCCAGCCAGTCCTCCGGCAAGTCAAATTTTGGTAGTTCCTTGTCCATATGTGTATGTGAATAATAATTGTATTTATATATGGAACAAATATAGTCAATTTGAAGTTTAGACCAATGTATATAATGGTAAAAGCCCATAAAATATTATAAATATACCGTTTATATATAACATAAAATATACCATAATTAAAAATAGAACAAAAATATCAAGAATAGACCTTGCAGAATATGCTAAAAAGCAGTTATTTTGCAGCGTGAAAATTTTGCTTAATATGGATATATTGAAAAAATTATTATTTCTTACATTTTTATCTGGCTTTATGGCTTCGTGTAGCAACGAAGATGAATATGCGGACGGAACAGGATTTCTGTCTTTTGGATATTTAGGCGTGGATACTGAAGTTATTTCTATGTTGCCTCAATCTCGAATGGTAGAAGAAGGTAAAAACGAAAATCCGGGGGGAGGGGAATCGGAAAATGAAGATCCACTTTTACCGTACATAGAAGATGGTTTTAAAGTTATGGTGCTAAAGGATGAATCGTTGGTGTATGAATGTAAGTCATATGATGATTATAAGTCCGGAGAGCTTGAAAATGTAGAATTGCGTGCGGGAAACTATAACGTATATACTTTTCTGGGAAATGTATCTCTAGAAGGTTTTGAAGTGAATCCTTGTTATGGCGATACGATACATAATGTGACGGTTAGCAGGGGTAAAAGCAGTACCGTGACTTTTGAATGTAGTGTCATAAATTCTCTTCTGAAGGTAAATTATACAGAAAATTTCAAGAAGTATTTTTCTAAATACTCTGTTAATGTGTCTTCTTCTTTAGGCAATAGTATAGAATATACTATGGAGGAAACACGTTCGGCTTATTTATCACCTGGGACGGTTAAGGTAAATGTTACAGCACGTAAGGAAGGAGGACAGGAAGCTACATTCGTTGTGGGTGATTATGATTTACTTTCAAGATATGAATATGAACTTACCCTTGATGTAGAAGCTGCTTCTTCCAAAATGATTGTAACATTCAATGATGATGTTGATAATGCTGAACCTGTAACAATAGATGTTTCGGATGAAGCTTTTAATGCTGCAGTACCACGAATCGTAGCAAGCGAAGGATTTGAAAGTGGAAAGGTGGTAGAATGTATTGAAGGGACATTGTTGTCAAGAATACATTCGTTATCATTGAATGCAGAAGGCATGATTGGAAAGTGTGAGCTTACTACAACTTCTGAATTTCTTAAAAGTAAAGGTTGGCCATCTGAAGGAACTCTTGATATGGTGTCAATGACTCCTGAACAGGAACTGATGCTTAAGGATTTAGGCCTTAAATATAAAGGGCTTGGTGTTAATGTAGGCCAAATGGCATATCTTGATTTTACAGACTTTATCAGCAATATGCCTGCTGATGAACTTGTAGAAGTAAATGTAAATGTTACCGATAGGTTCGGGCATTCGGCTGAAACACCTTTTGTAGTTTCAACAAATAATGCTTTGTGTCAGTTTAATGTGGCTTTCAATGATGAAGTTGATTTCCTCGGTAATGAGTTTAAGGTGGATTTGTCATTCCTTGACGGTACTCCTGAGAATGTGAAGTATTCTTTGACTGAAGGAGGCGACGAACTTGAAGTTTTAAGTATCGAAGAAGCTGAGCAGACAGGTGAATTGAAACATTATACTGTTACTCTTAGAGCAAAGAATGATTTTCAGTTTAAGAAATCATTTCAGCTCAAATCAAAATATCTGTCGTATAATACAGATACAGACGTAAATGTTGCTTACGGTATCCTCCTTGATAACGGAGAGGGAGATGTATGGGCAAAAAGAGTCGTTCTTCATCTATATAATGAAAATATTGACGGAATCAAGATACAGAACAATTCAGGAGGACAGTGGGTTGATATGAATGATGTTCAACTTGAGTCTTCTGGTGAGTTTCTAATAGTTAAAGGTCTTGACCCTGAGAAACAATATCATTTACAAGTTGTAAAGCCAGGAAAAGAACCAACCAATTCTGTAGAGTTTACAACAGAAAAGGTTCTACAGATTCCTAACTCTGGGTTCGAAGATTATTACAGTAAAGAACTATATTCCCAAAGTGTTCTATGGGCAAAGAACAGTATATACGGTTTCTTTTTCTGGAATAGCAATTCTGCTGATTCAGATAAATGGTGGGATACGACTAATACTCTTACTACACCAGATCCAGGTGGCGCTTCTGTATGGGATTATCGTTCTGCATCCGGTGTTGTTCCTACTAATGTGGCAAGCGAAACGGCTTCTAACTTTTTGAGAGAGAGGAAAGTAGAGTCTGGTCTGAAAACAGAGGGACACAATGGAAATGCTATAGAAATTGCAACGGTAGGATGGGGAGCAGGTGATACATGGACATCTGAAAGTTCTCAACCTTCTAATAGAACTGCAGGACAATTATATATAGGGTCGTATGGCAATCCTATAAAATATGGTAAAAGCTTTTCTTCACGTCCTGCATCCGTTAGATTTTGGTATAAATATTATTCTTATAATAATGAAACAACCACACCATATGCTGAGTTTTATGATAAAGATAATAACAGAATAGGGTATGGAAAGTTTGAGATAAAGAATTCGATAAATGAGTTTACTCAGGCAGAAATAAAAATAGAATATACTATATTGAAAAAAGCTGAAACTTTTGTACTTGTCTTTTCATCAACAGATAGTACCAATCCAGGAACAAGAGCTGTTGAGGGAGATGCTGGAGCCTTTTCTGGATATTTGAATTCGAGACATATAGGAAGTATTCTTACAGTTGACGATATAGAATTAATTTATGAATAATAAAACTCTTAATATACGATGAGAAAACTTATGCTAAAATTCGCAGTATTATTAAGTATGGTAATGCTGTATGCATGTCATAACGAAGATATGAATCTTAAGGTGAAAGGTAATGGAGAAGTCAGACTCTCTACCATGAAGCTTACATACAATACGGAACCGTTGGTTACAGAATCACGTGCTTCGCAGGATGCTGCCGATTACATAGTATCTATTTACAAGAATGATAATACATTCGTAAAGGAATGGAAATATTCTGAAATGCCGGAAGTATTTTCGCTTGAAGTTGGAAAATATAAGATTCAAGCACATTCTCCGATAGTGGAAGGAGCACAGTTTGATGCTCCTTATTGTTCAGGGGAATCGGAAGTTTTTGAAATAAAGAAGGATGTTATAGTGGATGCAGGAACAGTGGAATGTACATTGAAGAGTATCAAGGTGACAATAATCTTCTCTGAAGATTTGAAGCCATATCTTGGAGATGATGTAAAGGCTATTGTAAAAGTTGGTGAAGAAACACTTGAGTTTACGAAAGATGAAACGCGCTCTGGTTTTTTTCATGCTTCGAAAGAAGAACAAACAGCTGTTGATGTTACTTTAACAGGAACTATCGACGGTGATAATACTCCTTTGCATAAATCTTATCCAGTGTCGGAAGGTACTGAACTTAAAGTAACATATAATTGGGAATCCGCATCTACTGTAGACCCGGGACAGGGAGGCAGTCTTCCTGCTGCCGGTATTACGGTAAAAGAAACTGTTCTTGAATTGAAGTCTATTGAAGGTAGTATAACTCCCGAAGATGAAGAAATTGCAGACTTTGGTCTTCCTTCTATAGAAGGTGTAGGGTTTAATATTAAGGAAACCTTGCCAAGTGATATGTCGGAAGTTAAGATTAATCTTAAAGCTCCTGACGGAATGGCTCATGTATATGTAACGATAAATTCGTCTAATACACAGTTTGTTGACGTGGTCAAAGGAATGTTTGGAGGTACAAATTCTTTTGATTTGGCTTATCCTGCTTCTGAAGAGCAAAAGAATATCTTGAAAGAATTGGGATTTCCTGTAGGGGAAGATATCATCGGGCAGACAGGAATTGTACTTTTTGATATAACTAATTTTATGGAGCCTTTGGCTGTATTCCCCGGTACTCATACTTTTGATATTGAGGTAGTTGACAAGTATGAAGAGAAAGCAAAGGAAACACTGACTATTGTTAAATAATAATCCACACTTAATATGAAAAATATAATTTTCATTTTATCTTGTCTTATTTTCTTTGTAGGGTGTAAGGAAGATGATAGATATTCCTCAGGAAACTGTGGACTCGTCAGATTAAATCTTGCTTTGGATGATGAAGTAACTGTGGCTTCTCGTGGGAATATTGGAATAGATGAAAGTAATGCCCTTAAAAGTAACAGTAAGGTAAGAATCTATAAAAACGATAAACTTGTTGCCAAATATAAAGGTATTACTGATGAAGGTGTCGTTTTGCCTTTAGGTGATGGTTATTCAACCTTAATAATTGCAGGAGATTCTGTACCTGCTTCATTCGATAAAAGATATTTTAAAGGTACACAAACATTCTCCGTCGAAAGGAAAGATATGAATGATGTGAATGTTGAGTGTAGAATGGCGAATACCTTGGTTGATATTGTATTCGATGAATCATGGAGTTCATATATTTCGGAAGGTAAGGTTGATGTTGTAGTTGGTGGAGTTAGCGGTGAAGAAGGAAAACTTTCATATATTTTTGGGGGAGAGTTAAAAACAGGATATTTTTCTGTAATGAAAGAAAAACCGGTTTTGCATTTTCTTTTTAGTGGAAAGTCTTTGTCCGGGAAACCTTTCAGTAATAAGGAATATGTATTGTCAGATGTAAAGGAATCGACAAAATATACACTGACTTATGTACCTAAAGAAGGAGAACCAATAGAGGGTAATGAGGGTGGCGCTTTTTTTGAAATACAAATAAACGAAAATCCTCTTTATGAAGTTAATGATGAGGTGGCGGTATATCAGCGTCCGATTATTAAGGCTGTAAACGGAAATGAGGAGATTGATTTTAGTAAAGATTTGTTTGTAGAAACAGGTTCAACAATATCACCAATATTTACTTTTTCCGGTTCTACAGCTCTAAGTAGTGTTGTTATAGAAAGTGAAATTCTTCCGGATTTGGGATTTGAAAAGACATCTGTTGATGTTATATCTGAGAGACAGTCACTGGTGGATAAAGGTTTTGGTGTGGAACTTTCTGCTGATGGAAAACGTGTGGTACTTGCGTGGAATAATCGCCTTGATGACTTTCTGAAACAGGATGGTATTATTAATATAAAATATTTGGTGACAGATACATACGACAGTATAGCAGAAGGAAATGTAGCCAAAAGCCGTGAACTTACATGGAGAATTAATGTGTCAAATTCTAATGTGACAGCAGTTGAAGTTCCTTATCGTTATGATATCTGGAGTTATAAAGCAACTCTTTATGGAACAAATCTTGAAGGTAAGACTCCTACGGGAAAGATTTATTTCAAGTATTGTTCAAAAGAAAACGGACAGTGGAGTGAATTGGTTGAGGCTACATTTGAAGAAGGTTATTATAAGTCTGAAATTACAGGTTTAAAACCCGGGACAACTTATCAGTATCAAATATTTGAGGACGACAAACCTTCGGGAGTGATTTGCGAGTTTACAACAGAGGCTCCTGTACAGTTACCGAATGCTGGATTTGAGAAATGGGATGAAACTGGAAAGGTTATTTATCCAAATGAAATAGGTGCATCATATTGGGATTCTGGTAATACAGGTGCCACAACTTTAGGAAAAGATTATAATATTACAACTAAAGATGCATCAGTTAAGCATAGTGGGGAATATTCTGCAAATTTAGCCTCCAGGAAAATTATTACACAGTTTGCAGCAGGCAATATTTTTATTGGCAAATATTTGGAAACGGTAATGGAAGGTTTTACTGGTCATGGTGTCTTAGGGATTGGACGTCCATTTACATCTCGCCCTATAGCTTTAAGAGGGTATGTAAAATACATTAGTGGTAATGTAGACGAAGGAGGTGATAAAATTTCTGATGATACACCTGATCAAGGTATTATATATATGGCTCTTACTGATGACCGAGGACCGGCTTATGAGTATGGTGGAGAAAAATGGTCATTTATAATAAGGACAAAAGATAAGCAGTTCTTTAGTAAGGATAATGAAAATGTAATAGCTTATGGAGAGAATGTTTGGACAGAATCTACTGTAGGCGAAGGTATGCATGAGTTTGTCATCTATTTTGATTATGATGAAAAAACAGATGGAAAAACCAGAATCCCGACAAGATTGCTTTTGGTTGCAGCAGCAAGTAGGTATGGTGATTATTTTCAGGGTAGTACAAGAAGTATGATGTGGCTTGACGATCTTGAACTGATATATGATGAAAGTGAACTAACCAGATAAATATAAATAATAGTGAAAAATAAATTATTATACATCTGTATTCTTTTGTGCTTGCCTTTAATGGCTATGGCACAAAAGAAGCAGAGAGAAATAGCCGATAATGTGTTTGTCCCAAAGGGACAGTGGATTACAGGAGTAAGTGTGTCTTACTCTGAGCATACGGAGAAGAACTACCAGTTCCTGATAATAGATAAGTTTAATTCAGACGGATATAATTTTAAGTTCAGTCCGCTTGTTTCGTATGCCATAAGGGATAATATGACACTTGGAGGACGTTTCTCTTATGGACGTACTCTGTCTAAGTTTGATGGACTTTCGTTAGGCTTGGGAGATGATCTTTCATTCGATTTGGATGATACATATCAGCTGAAACATTCATATTCCGTGATGGGAATAATGAGAAACTATATCAATCTTGGTACAAGCAAGCGTTTTGCATTGTTTGCAGAAACTCAATTGAAGTTTGGCGAAAGCAGGACAAAACTTGTGACAAGCAATGGCGATGAACTGACCGGAACATATACCAGTTCGGTAGATTTGGGTATTGGCGTAGTTCCGGGAATTGTTGCTTTCGTAAACAATTATACGGCTGTAGAAGTAAGTGTGGGTGTTCTTGGTGTGGATTTGAGCAGAACAAAACACAAGACGGACCAACTTTACACAGGTGAACAGTCGTCAAGCGTTGCCAATTTCAGAATCAATTTATTCTCTGTAGGCTTGGGTATAGCCTTTTACTTATAATATATGTGTATGAGGAAGATAATATTTACTATATTTGCACTGCTGTCTGTGGCGGCAGGCTTGATGGCGCAGGGACGTGACACAATAATTATACGTGATACGGTTTATATCGATATAAAAGATAAGAAAACAGCTTTTGAAGACAAGTCGAAACTTATTCCAGAAAAGTCTATCGGGCGTTTTGACCGTGGTATATTGAACTATAAGCTTATAGAAAAAGGAAAATGGATGGGAGGACTTACATTCTCTTTCATTAATTATGAAAGTGAGGAGGGTAGTTTGCTTTATTCCATGCTAGGTGATTTTGATGCCAATTTCTCAATTAAGGCTTTCAATCCTTATGTGGGTTATGCTTACAGCAACAACAATATAGTAGGATTGAAGTTCGGATATAACAGGATGATTGGTGATTTGGGTAATATAGATTTGAATCTTGGATCGGATATGAGTTTCAGTTTTGGCGATATGAGATATTCGGAAGATTTGTACTCTATAGGTCTGTTCCATCGTTCATATATAGGTCTGGACCCTAGCGGTATGTTTGGACTTTTTAATGAGACGCATGTCACTTATAAGCGTGGACATTCAAACTTTACAAATGGGAAATCAGACAGTGCGGATATAACAAATACCGAAACTACTATAAACGAACTTAGAATTGGTATAAATCCGGGTGTGGCTGTGTTTATCACAAAGAATGTATCGGCAGAAATGTCGTTTGGTGTTGCTGGTTTCAAATATCGTTCTGAAAGGCAGAACAACAGTTTGGGAGAGGAAGGAAAGCGTGATACGAGTGGTGCGGATTTTAAAATCAATATCCTGAATATCAATATAGGTTTAACTTTTTGTTTGTAATGGGATATGAATAACAGATTATATATATCTTTGGCTGGTGCCATGCTCTTGCTCGTAGCAATGTGTGGCTGTATAAAAAATGATTTGCCATATGGTAAAGTGCCTTTGTCCATTACTGCTTTTTCAGTATCAGGACAGACTGGGGACGCTGTTATATCAGATAAGGATTTAACAGTAACAGTGAATTTGGAGGAAACTGCAAATCCGGCGAAATCGGAGTTGTTGAATATTGAGTATAAGGCAACATTGAGAGATGGTAGCGATGATAGTTATAATAACAATATTGAGTCAAGTGTAAAAAAAGGTGATGTACTGGACCTCACAAATGATTTTGATATAAAACTATCGTTGTTTCAGGAATATAACTGGAAAATAGTTCCTGTACAGAACATTGAAAGAGTATTCAAGGTTGCCAATCAGATGGGTAAACCGATGTTTGACACCGAACATAAAATGGCTGTGGCATATATTCAGAAAGATTTGCCTCTCTCCGGAGCAGAACTTCAGGACTTGAAACTTGGACCTCAGGGCAGTGAAGAGAGTGGAGTAGTGAAAGGTGTTGTAAGTCAGGATAATGGATGGAAGTTTTACAAGAACTATATCGAAGCTTTTGTAACAGTTAAATTCAGCGATTTTATAGATGAAACATGGAGTATAAGAATCTATAATTTTGACCAGAATATGACTAAGGCTGCAAATCCGGGGGTAAGGGTGGCATGGCTTTACGGTATTGGTATGGAAGGTCAGGCATGCGGATTTGAGTACAGAAAGGCTGACGACACAGAATGGATTGCAGTTCCTTTTTCGGATATAGAAATGGATGGTACAGACTTCAGCACAGTGTTGACAGGTTTGACACCGGAGACGAAATATGTATGCCGTGCAAAGGTCGGCGACATAGAGGGCGGTGAAGTTGAATTCACTACACTTGGTGAGGTGGAAATACCTAATATGGGATTTGAAAACTGGAGCCAAAATGGAAAAGTGATATGTCCGTGGGCTGAAGGTGAAGAAACTTTTTGGGATACAGGAAACAAGGGAAGTACAACCGTAAGTGAGAATGACAATATTACTATGGGGGTAAGTGAACCACGACCGGGAAGTAGTGGCTCTACAGCAGCGAAACTCGAAAGTAAGGCCATTGCTGGGATTATGGCTGCAGGTAACTTATTTATAGGAAAATATAAGGAAACTCAGGGTATGAACGGCTTGTTAGGATTTGGCAGAACTTTCCAGACTTTTCCTACAAAGCTTACAGGGTACTATAAATATACTCAGACGACTATTAATAAGACCTCAAAAAGATATGAACACCTTCAGGGGCAGCCGGATACGGGTATCGTGTGGGTAGCATTGGTGAGTGGCAACCCGGACAGCTACGGTACATATGTAGAAGTTAAGACAGATAATGTTAATAATAACGGTAAGTATTTTGACAAAGACGCTGACAATGTCCTTGCCTATGGAGAAATGAATATTAATGAAACTGTATCGGAATACAAGAAGTTTGAAATAGAACTTGAATACAGGCGTACAGATGTAGTGCCTTCCGGAATATTAATAGTATGTTCTGCCAGCAAGTTGGGCGATTATTTCACCGGTGGAGTAGGTTCTACCCTATGGGTGGACGATTTTGCTTTGGAGTACGACTATTAATTCCAGTTGGTTTTCAAATTGCAAGTTATTATTTCATATTTAGCAAACAGATAATGAACATTCAGTGAATGGATAATATACACATTCACTGAGTGTTCGCTTTATTTTAGGGTTTAATGGATGTTTGTTATATAATACATGGAAATTCTTGTAGTATATGTGCAAAATGTGTAGCTTTGTATCCGTATATATTGGAAAAAATGGAATATTGGGAAAAAGATAAAATATGTAAATTATAAGACAAATAGCTATTGGAATGTATTTTACGTTGATTTTATTCCTGATATGATTATTAATTATAGATTTACATGATATGAAACGAAGGCTTATTTACATTATTGTGGCAGTTTTGGCTTTTGCAGTGTCGGCATGTACTGCAGAAGAGATGGTAAGTGCCCTGAAGGAATATTCCGACATGTATATAAGTCCTTATGTTATGGATGGAGCTTCCCATAAAGTGGAGTCAGATGAAGGTGAAAGTAACGGCTTTTGTAAAGGTGATTCACTTGCATTAGTCATTTTTTCTGAAGGATATAGTCCAAACTGTTATGAGGAGGGATATATTCAGACTGCAACATTCGATGGAAATATCTGGAATGCTGATTGTGCTTCGGTTTTCCAACCGAATTTAGTTGAGTGGGAAGAAATTGAAAATCTGAAATGGAAAGCTCAGGGAGATAATTTTGAAATTTATGCATACACTCCTGATGTGAAACAGGCTTTGGCATGGCCTGTGTATAACGGACATGTTTCTTTGAGTCAGGATTCTATTGCCGATTTTCGCTCCAGTGATTTTTTATTGGGAAGGGTTGTTACTAAAAAAACTAACAACTATGTATCTATACCTATGGAGCACAAACTGGCCATGCTTTCCGTAGAATTGTTTCGTTCAAGGGAGTTGGGGGTAAATATTGATAGTATGAGCGTAATTGCTTATGCAGATTTTTGGGCACATCTTGCGCTTGATAAGGTATATTGCATTAATAAGGAGAGTCAGTCTGTTAAGGCTTATCGGCAGAATGACAGTACATTCTCTGTGATTCTGCCTGCTCAGGACCTTGCGGAAGGACAGATTGTTTTTTCCATGTCTGATGGTAGTAGGAAGTCACTTAAGGTGGAAGTGAATATGGAATTTGGGGTGAAGCATAAGGTTAAGGCTGTTTGTTTGGATGATGGTGGACTGGATGTAATAAGTGTTGAGGAAATGCCATGGGGGATGATTGACGAAGACGACAATGAAGATAAAACTATGTCTTATACTACCGGAGATGTGATAGTTTACCATAAAACCAGCAATGAAAATCCGGTGAGCATGGTTGTTACAGGGGATGGATATACGGAAAAAGATTTGTTGCGTGGAGGTAAGTTTGAAAAACAGGCTCGTTCTGCTCTTGATTTCCTGTTTGAGGTTGAGCCATACAAAACATATAAGAATTATTTTAATGTGTATATTATTCCAGCTTTGTCGGTTGATTCTTGTGCTGACAATTATACAATAGCTCTTGACAGGAATACATATTTTAACTCTGGGTGGAGTGATGACGGTAAAGATATGCGTGCCAATGATATTCTGTTGATGAATTTTGTTCAGACGTTTTGTCCTGATTTGAAAGACGGTAAGCTTACACTTGATAATCTGCCAATATGTTTGTTGGTAAACGATACACGTCATGGGGGAATAAGCTATTCGTGGAAGTCTGGAAAATCTTTCTCTATTGTTCCTACAACAGATGGTGAGTGGAAACTACCTGGTAATGAAGAGACTGGGATAAGTGTGTGCGATTGGAGGAATACTTTTCTTCATGAGTATGGTGGACACTGTTTTGGAAGGCTTATGGATGAATATTACCAGAAAGACAGTGAAGAAACTTATGGCGCGACTTCCATTGAAGGTCATTCATGGGAATTGCCTTTCGGACTTAATCTGACGGCTGATACGACCGGGGTAAAAGATTTGGTTTATTGGAAAAAAATGATTGGCGATGAGCGTTTCCCAAAAGTGGGATTTTATGAAGGAGCAAATAATTATGAAAATGGAATATGGCGTTCTGAAGAGATAAGTGCTATGGACGATAACCGCAGATACTTTAATGCGGTTTCCCGTCAGATTATCGTGGAACGTATTATGAAGATTGCCAAACAGGAATTCAGTTTTGAGGATTTTTGCAGTAAAGATGTGGATTATGATGAATTGCGTGACGCTAATTCAAGGGCTGTAAGAATATCCTCCGGTATTGAAGAGTATCCACATACTCCGTCTCCAGTATTTATGGAATAGTCATTTATAGGCTTTGTATCTTTTGATTTTATTGTTCAGAAACGTTCTTTTAGTGTTTTATCATTTATAGGTTATTCACAATCCTTCTTTATACATATTGTTGAATATTGTTTTGTGTAAATTTTGCAAAATTTGATTTTTATACAGACTGATGTATGCAATAAAAAAGATACTCCCGCCAATCTCTATTGTCAGGAGTATCACAACACAAAAACTAAACTAGACTTATATTTTTATACTCCTCGAAAATTCCTGTTTCTCAAATACTTACAAATGTTTATTTTCCATCAAAGGAAAGTAAAAGGAAAGTTAGGTACTATTGAGAATTTTCATAATTGTAATTTGTTTTTGTTTATTTACTATATTTGGGCATAATCAATAATAGTTAATTATGGGAAAGAAAGTTGAAGAAGTAGTAAGGCGTGGATTCGACAAAAATATAGAATCTTTAATTGGCCAGTTGGAGGAAGTTGCTATGGATATTATAAGAGGTCGGGTTCATTTTGACAATCCTCCCGGAGTTGAAGCATTCCAGGATACCAGAGCATATGAACTGCTTGTTGCCTCAAAGATTGCACAGGCTATATCCTTGCTTGAATTAGTCTCCAATGAAGACTGCCGCGGCCTTTTTGAATAGTTCGAAAACTTCGTGTGTCTTGGTTACTGTTTCCAATTTAACGTTTATGGATTTGAAGAACTTGTCCATATCGTTTCTGTCGTCCTCTTTCAGACTCAAGTATAATTGCTCCAACTGCGATTGAAACAGGATAAGTTCTCCATGAAAGCCACCTCTTTCTCTTAGTTTATGAAGTTTGTCTGTTGGTGTATATTCTGACGAATATCCCTTTTTCTTAATATATCCGCCATCTTTCAGACCTTCAATAACTGTCATATATTGGTAAGGACTGATTTTCAGCTCCGGAATATCTTCGTATTCTAAGGTTACGCTTTGGCTATTGACCGTACCCTTCAGGAGCGCATTGATAACTTTGTCACGTTCCTCAGAGGTTATAAAATCGGGATATTCCCTTTTATCTTCTGCTGGTTTACTTCTTATATGTATCATTATATTTAATTGTTGTTATATGTTCAAGAAAAAAGCATTGCCCGAAACTGCCATCAAAGGCATCGTTTATCAGTTCAGATACCTCATCAATGACAAGAAAGCCAGTGATGAGGAATTAAGCTGGCATTTAAGTAAGACGCTTTCTAATCTTGGCGTCAAAGTGGATTATATTCCGGAACCGCCTCCTTGGAAGAAGAAAAATGAGTAAATCATTTTGCTAAATCTATAACGAATAATGCTGTTTCATTCACGATAAACTTAATTTAAATCGTAATAGGTATATTCGTTATCATGCTTAATCCATTTGTAGCAAGTACGTTTAAAACCGAAAGTTCTAACTTCGCTTTCAATCTGTTCTTGGAATAATTTAATTTGTTTGTTACTTGCAAATATACCTCCAGTAAACCATAGAACTGTATTTGCATTGCCTGAAACACTTACGTTTATATTTTCCTCCCATAATCTGTCTTTCATTATTTGGGTAACCTGTTTTCTGTATAGAGGTAATGCTTTTTTGAGAATCTTTTCTGATTCTTTTTCCATATAGTCAAATGTCTTTGTACAATTAGGATACTTGTCAACAACGTCGCTATTTGCTATCCTGTAATTACCGTTTTTTATCCTGCTTAAGAAAGTTATTGAAGCCTTCATTGTGGGTATGTCCTGTAAAGCTTTGTCTTTGTAATCATAATTTTTTAGATAAGCAGAATCTTTCTTTATGGTCGCAAACATTCTTTCAATTCGTTGCTCTTTAGCTTTTTGTAAATCAACTTCAGGTATTTCTTTTAATACTTCTTTTTGAGTTTCCTTTTCACTCTCTTTTTTGTTATAAGTAGCACTGTTTAGAAAAACAGTTACTAACAATATACAACAAGCTAAAAATTTAATTTCTGAAGGTTCGAGTTGTCGTTTCAATACATTACCTGACCATTTGGAAAATTTCTTTGATGTAAAGAATAAAATAATTGATACAATAATAATTATCCACATATTAGTTTTATCCTATTTTTTGTCTGTTAATAATAAGTTCCGCTTCCAGTTCCTTGATTCTTGCCTGCATTACAAGTTCTTAATCCATTTTTTGCCTGATGGCGTTTCCGTGTATATCCAAAAAGCAACGGCTATAATTGCCAGTACTATAAAAATAAATAATCCTGCATTCATATTGTATCATTTTAATAGGTTATTTCCGATTTTAGCTAAAGCATATGCCAGTATGCAACCTACAAACAGCATAACTACAAGCATGGTGCTTATTTTATCTCCTTGAAAGAAAAGCACCATACCACCTAATACTAAGGCTGTATATGTCAGTTGGGATAGATTAAAGAAATAGCCTGAAAGCTTTTCTTTTCTAACCTTGTCTTTTTCTTTTTGCTCTTCTTTTGCTTTCACGTTTTCTTCAAAGTTACTCATTATACGATTTGTTTGCCCAGATATAATGCTACTTGCGTTTCAAGGCGTTTGTTTATTGTTTCTAATTCGTTTATTCTTGCCTGCAGGTTTTTGATAGTGTCCTGCTGGAATGTGATTGTGTCAATCAGTTTGTTCATCCTGTCCTCAGCGTCTGATGACTGTTCAGACGCCAGGAGCATTTCGCCCTTGCCACGCATGAGCCATTCGGCAGAAATGTCCTCATTTGAGATAAGTATTCCGTTTATTGTTTGTAAACTTAACTCCCTAACCCCATTAATCTGATTGCTGAATGTATTTTGCTTAATACCGCATTTTATAGCAAATGCTCTGTCAGATAACCCACAATAGTTAATTATTTGTTTGATTCTATCTATCATATCCTACATAAATGTTAAATAATCCTATATGAGATAATAAATATCTTTATCTGCTTGCAAATTATCTCAAATGAGATTATCTTTGCAATACAATCAATCACACATACAAATATAATAATTTAAAATTGAAAATCAATATGGAAACTGGTGAATATTCTTATAAAAATGAAGTTGTTACACTTACCAACGACATTGAACTTGCTAAATCTATGACAGAAGAAGAGATGCAATCTTACTTCAATACAGATGATAGCAAAGAAGATTTCATAAGTTTTCTTGAAGATGAACTTAGGATAGCTGAAAGCCACATTGAAAACGATGATGATTTCAGTTTTATCGATCCTGGCTTTGCAAATGAAGCCGATTATTTGAGATACAAATTTTCGTAATAATAAACCTCACTAAAAGTCAAAACCAAAATGAAAAAGACCATTGAAACAAAATTTGAACCTGGACAGAAAGTCTGGATGTTGATTAACTCAAAAGCCGTTGAAAAAGTTGTAAGACGTGTAATTTATTACATCAGCAAAGATGAGGAGCGCATTGAATACAACATGGTAGGAGAAACCGAATACTCCACGGATGCTTACGAATATTATGATGAAAGCAGATTATTCGCGACAAAGGAGGATTTGATTAAATCTATTTTCGGTGATTGACAAATCACAACCCGGTGTGGCTTGACCGCCTATCCGGGGACTAATGAGAAGAGTTCCTTGACATCTTTAGGCTGACGGACGTACCAAACTGGTATAGTAATTCACCGTGGATAACGGGCGGTCCGACAGAGTATAGAATTTGCGACAATTCGGTCTGCACATGCAGGCTTTATGATATAAGACAAAATAGATTTATAATGAAAGCAATTATTGAGAAAGAATATATCGTTGATAAGGTTGTCGGTGATATAAATTGTGGAGATAAGGTTTTGCAGGATTGTATAGGAACAGACAGAACGACACTTATAATAAGGTTTCTATCCATTCCTATTTACCGCAAAACACAGAAGTTTAACGAAACAAGAAGATGAATGTTTAACTTATTAAAAGAATTGTTATGCTGAAAGGTTTGAAAAGATACCTAAAAGAAAGGCGTGATATACGTTTGAAAAAATGGTGCATAGAAATGGCAGCAACCAAATCCTCATTTGATATGTCTGAGAGTGTACAGGCTGCTGCCGAGAAAATCTACAGGTGGATTAAAGGGCAGAATTAATCATTTCCTTGATTTCTTCATAGCTTTCCTTGATGTTGATAGCTATGGATGCCCCTTTTTCCTTACATGAATGTAAAACGATTCTCGAAGAGTTATCATCCATTTGACGGATGTAACTGATAGACATGATGTTCACAAGATGTTTTGTGCCATCCACTTTCGTTAGTTCAATAAAATGTTTCATAAATCTTAGTTTTGAAATTACCAACACAAAATTAAGAAATCCCTCCGAAAAAATCCCATGATTACAAAATCTCGGAGGGAACATTCCGGTGTAGCTTAATGGTAGAGCAGCAGTAAACTGAGGGCTTTGATTTAGGATTACAATTACTTCTGCAGGGTGGCGGTTCGACTCCGCCCATCGGAACTCTAAATTTATAAATCATGAAGATATTCAATAGTGTAATGATGCTGATGGTGGCTATTTGTGCCGTCGGCATGTTGTATGGGGCAATCACGACACCCAGTCCGGTGCAGGGTATATGGATAGGCTCCTGTGTAATTATGGTAATTGCATCGGTATATGGTTGTATAAAGGTATGGAAGGAAAAACTAAATTGATGGAGAAAAGACCTATAGTTTCGACATTGCGTGCTATGAAGGTCGGTGCTGAAGAAGTTTTCTGCATCCTGCAAAGGGTAACTATAATGAATACCCTTACTTCAAGGCTGGATCAGGAAAGGGCATCCGGCATGAACTGGACTTACAAGACAGACCGTGATGCCGGAACAATAACAGTTAAACGTATAAGTTGATGATTTTTCAGTTAAACAATAGGCTTATGACAACAATGTTTGTTGACAATACTGTTGACAATATGGCAGCAATATTACTGGAAAACATATTGCTTGCTATGGAAGATGAATGCTTCTCAAAAGATTTGAGTGCAAAGATAGTTGGTGGCGAAGGCAAGTTGAACAGACTGATTGAAAGCGGTTTAATAAGGTTTGAGAAACCTACGAACAAACAGAATGGAAAGTGGTTCTGCAAGGCAAGTGATGTTCTGAGACATTGTGCCAGACGCAGACGAAACCGAAAGAAAAAGGTATTTAAAAAATAAGCCTGTGAAGGTTGTATTCTACATAAATTTTAAATGTGATTTCAATTTTAAATTATTTGAATTGAGCCGCTTGTGAAAGTCGCTCAATACGGGCCCTAAGTTCAGGTGGTGGAACACCCTGTACGGGTATTTACAGGGAGGTGACGGGTTCAAGTCTCGTAGGGCTCACTACTCACTGACAGCGGTTAGGAGTATTGCAAATGAAAACTATTTACCTAAAGACCGCCCCACGTGCTGAGGTGGTAAACTGGTACTGTGGCGGAATGGATAGACGCGGCGCCGAGGTATGGGCGGTGTGGTGTTAATGATTAGCATTATATAAATCCTTGCAGGTTCGAGCCCTGCCGGTACCACAACCCATGTTGGTTTATTAGTTTTTATGTTCAGCTTAAATCCGAGAGTAGGGCGAAGATAGCGCAGGGATTCACCCGCACGGCATCGGTTAGCCGTTGACTCTATCTAAAAGGTGACGCGAAATCGGATGCTGGGCTCTGTTTCTGGTAGCGGTGCTATTCCCGAATGGTAGCGGGATTATAATACCTGGAAACGATTGGGGTTCGATTCCCCAACACCGCACATAACACCTGTAACAGTTAGGCTGTCCCTAAGAGTATGGAAGGTTGAACTTTGTCGGGGAGGGTTCGATACCCTCACAGGTGGCTTGATAACAAAAGTTAAGGCGTAAAAATGGCGAAGTTTCAGATTGTAAAACTTGCTTATCTGAATTAACTTTACAGATGTAAAGAACTAAAAGTCAAACCATTAATACTGTAAACTATGGCTGAAAGAAAAGCTAAAACAGAAGCTCCTGCAAATGTTCAGGAGGTACAAGAAACAAAAGTAGAGGAAGTGAAGCCTCAACAGGATAAAAGAATGGATATTTACAATAGAAGTCGTGAATGTCCGAAAACAGCACTTCGTGAGATACAATCAGGTAGGCTAAAAGGTAAGTCTGATATTAATCCTATGTGGCGCATAAAGAAATTAACAGAGCTGTTTGGACCATGTGGCATAGGTTGGAAATATACTATAGATAAACAATGGACTGAAACTTGTTCTACTGGGGAAATTGCTGCTTTTGTGAATATATCACTCTACTATAAGTATGATGGACAATGGTCTGAAGCAATTATTGGAACTGGTGGTTCGTCATTTGTAGCGGCTGAAAAAAGCGGTCTTCATCTTTCTGATGAATGTTATAAGATGGCCCTTACTGATGCAATATCTGTTGCTTGTAAGGCACTTGGAGTTGCTGCAGACGTATATTGGAATATGGATGCTACAAAGTATGATGGACATAATCATAGCGAACATCAAGGTTCACAACAACAACCCCCCAATGTATTTACCGGCAAGCAATTAAAAGAAGCTATTGCAGAGGTGAATGCCTGTCAGTGTAGGGCTGATATTGATGTCGTATGGAAAAAATATCCATCATTACGCAATAGTCAAGAGTTCAGAAATGCTGTACAAGCTATGTGTCAGATATATCCAGAATAATATGATAGAGTTAGTTAAATCCAGTGTGGTTTTCAATGAAGAGAACCACACTTATTTCCTGGGCGATAAGCTACTGTCAGGAATAACGGGAATGATAAAAAGACAATTGTTTCCGGATAAGTATAAAGAAATACCGCAACGCATCCTTGAACGTGCAGCGGATAGAGGTACAAGAGTTCATCACGAATGCCAGTTTGCAGACATTACAGGATTTGAGCCTGAAAGTCAGGAAGCCATGAATTATGTATTCATCAGAACCGGTGCAGGATATAAAGCACTGAGTAATGAATATACTGTTTCTGATGAAGAATATTTTGCATCCAATATTGACTGTGTGTGGGAGAAAGATGGAAAGATTGCACTTGCTGATATCAAAACTACTTATTCGCCGGATAAGGCGTATTTGGAGTGGCAGTTGTCCATATACGCTTATTTGTTCGAGATGCAGAACCCGAATCTGAAAGTGGATAGGTTATTCGGTGTATGGCTTTACAATGACAAGTCAGAACTTATACCACTTGAACGCAAATCTGATGATGAGGTCAAAAGGCTGTTGCAGTGTGAGATTGAGGGAACACGTTACCTTGATACTGAAACTGCACTTGAACACAAGCAGGATGAAGTACAGCTATTGCCAAAGGACGTGATAAACAAATATCTCGAAGCTGTTGCGGAAGTTGAGAGAATACAGCCGTTCATTGACGGTTTCAAGGATTCGTTGAAACGTGCTATGATTGAACACGATGTCAAGTCGTGGGACACAGGGGTATTGAAAGCTACCATAACACCTGCAGGCACGAAGAAGGCTTTCGATACAAAGAAGTTTCAATCAGATCATCCAGAGTTGTATAAACAATACATCAAGGAGACCGAAACAGCAGCATCTATAAGAATTACATTAAGAAAGGAGGATACAAATGCTTAACAAGGTACAGTTAATCGGGCATCTTGGTAAGGACCCGGAAGTTAGAACGCTCGATGGCGGTTCTAAAGTCTGCCAGTTTACTCTGGCAACAACAGAGAAAGGTTATACCCTGCAGAACGGAACCAATGTGCCGGAAAGAACAGAGTGGCATAACATAGTGATGTGGAAAGGTCTTGCAGAGGTGGCGGAAAAATATCTTCACAAAGGAGATAAGATATATGTTGAGGGTAAGATAAGGACACGCAGCTATGAGGATAACAAGCAGATTAAACGCTCGATAACTGAGATATTCGTAGATAACATGGAAATGCTTGTAGTAAAACAACCACAGCAAGTACAGCAACCGCCTGTTCAGCAGCCTCAACCGCAATACCAGCCACCACAGTACACACAGCAGCCGCAGTATCAGCAGTTCCCACCCAATGTAGGTGGTGACGGACTTCCATTTCCACCACCACCATATAGATAATCATGGAAGCTACGATAATCAAAAAGGACGGGAAGGCTACAATGGATAAGGATTTCAATTTCATGCTTAGCCTTCTCCGTAATGGTGAGTACACTCTATCAATCAAGAGAAAGACAAAACCGAGGACACTCGACCAAAACGCACTAATGTGGATGTGGTTCAGATGTGTGGGTGGTGCCTTGCGTGAGTTCACAGGTGAAGCGTACTGGAGTACAAAGGAAGGAGTTGAAACCATACATGACTTGTACTGTAAAAAGTTCCTTACAAAGATGGTTGTTACTCCGAAGGGTGAGACTACGGAACTTGCAAGAGGAACGAAGAATCTCAGCACTATGGAAATGTCCCATTTCCTTGAAGCTGTAAAGACAGATATTATGACAGAATATGGTATTCAGTTACCATTACCAACCGACAAATATTATTCGGCATTCGCAGCCGAGTACGAAAACAAATATTAAATATGGCAATAATTAAAGATTACGAACCGGAAGAATTGCAATTCGTTCTTCCGGAGGCAGTCAAGGAACAGTTTCCTTTGGAACTGCAGTTTGAGAATGTGGAAAGTGAGAAAGACATCTTGAAAGCGGTCAATGAGCATTTCAACGCTCTGTTTCCGGAGAATGAAATGGCAACACGCTACATGGATGATATCGAGAAATCTGATTTGCGTGGCAAGTATTGTAAAATTGTCGAACAGGATCTTCCGAAAGCTGAGGATGCTTTACTGAACGCGAAGGAAGAAGCCAAGCGTATCAAGTCAGATGCAGAAGAAAGGCTTAACTCCTTGCATAAGCAAGTCAATGACTATGCGGCCAAAGTTCAGGAAGGTACAGAAGAAAAACAGTTGCCGGCAACCAAGACATTCCGTATAGCATTGAATGGTTATTTCCTATACTATGCAATACTGAATGGTAAGGTTAGGCTTGCAAAGGCTAATAAGATACCTCCATACGACAAATCATCATTGTGGGCTCAGGAAGATAAGAACAGGGTTGCAATGATGGAACTGTTCGGTCTTGATTTCCCTGCTCCGGAGAAACCTTCTGATGAAGAGTTCGATGAAGAACATGACATGCTTCCAGACAACGATGATGGAGAAGTGATGGGAGAGGAAGAATTCAATCAAACTGTAGGGGATGAGTAGATTACAGCATAAGCGTGGCCGCAAATCCAATTATGCACGTTCGCTTAACAATCCATATTGGGAAAAGGTTGCAAGGAATGTGAGGTTAAGGGATGGGCATAAATGTAGGATTTGCGGTTCATGCTATCCTTTGGAAGTGCATCACAAACGATATAAGGTAAATGGTGTTTCAATTGTTGGAAATGAACTTGAACACCTTGACTGCCTTGTCACTCTGTGCGCTTCCTGTCATGAAAAAGTTCATAAAGGAATAATCAGAATATGAAGTTTCAATTAAGAGATTATCAGCAGAATGCCAGTAATGCAGCCATATCACATTATAGGTTGAAAGGTGGAAAGAATTATCTTATGGTGTTGCCTACCGGTGCAGGAAAAAGCCTTATCATAGCTGATATTGCAGCGAGATTGAACGAACCTTTGCTGGTATTTCAGCCTAATAAGGAAATCCTGGAACAGAATTTTGCCAAGCTGCAGACATACGGAATCATTGATGCCGGGTGTTATTCTGCATCTGTCAAGAGAAAGGATATTTGCAGGATAACATTCGCAACAATTAAGAGTGTTCACAACCACCTTAAAGAGTTCAATCATTTCAAGTATGTGCTAATAGACGAATGTCATAATGTGAATGCTGCCGCCGGTATGTATGCAGACTTTTTTGCAGCTGCTGAAAGAAGGGTGATAGGGCTTACTGCTACTCCTTACAGGTTATGCAGTACGATGAACGGCTCAATGCTTAAATTCCTCACAAGAACACGGCCGAGGGTATTCAGTGATGTGATATACTATTGTCAGGTCAGCGAACTCCTTGCAAGGGGATTTCTTACAAAATTGAAATATTACGACTTGACAAGAATTGAACTCGTGAATGTCAGAAGGAATTCTACCGGTGCAGACTTCGATGACAGAAGTCTTTCCAAGGAATTTGAAAGGGTGGACCTGTACGGTTATCTTATCAGCATGGTCAGAAGATTACTGGCTCCCAAGAGTGGAATACCGAGACGTGGAATACTGGTATTCACAAGGTTTGTCAAAGAAGCTGAGATGCTTGCTTGTGAGATACCTGACAGTGCTGTCGTAAGTGGTGAAACCCCGATGAAGGAACGCGAAAGAATTCTGTCTGAATTTAAAGCAGGTAAGATAAAGGTTGTAGCCAATTGCGGTGTGCTCACTACTGGATTTGATTATCCGGAACTGGATACAATCGTTCTTTGCAGACCAACGATGTCGCTGGCATTGTATTACCAGATGATAGGTCGTGTTATACGACCATATCCAGGGAAAGAAGGGTGGGTAGTTGACCTGTGCGGAAATAT
>JAHLFB010000010.1 GCA_018884025.1 Candidatus Phocaeicola faecipullorum | reverse complement strand
TTAAAGGTTTTCTCTTCCTGCCTGTCAGTCTTTTCCTTTATACAACAAAGATATAAAGACTGACACTGTATCAATAAGTTCTCGGTACAAATTATCAATATTAAAATAATTTCCCACGCGCTTATTTTACTTTCGCAAACTTAGAGTTTATTTTTAACATTAGAAGGTTAGCATTTTACGACGGAATTCGAATGCTGTCCAGTATTGATTTTGCAAAAAAAGAGAGAGGAAAGAGCGACTAAGCAACTCTTTTACCAGTGGCTGTTCTGCAGTAAACATATCAATCTCTTGCTTTATTACCTTTGCAGGAAGCCCAATCCGCTTACCGAACTCTTCAAAATCAGAACGACAGATTGTGCGAGTGTCAGTAAATGCCATTCCTTCCTTAAAAAGACCTTTGTCTAATGCAAAGATATGTGGTTCACGAAGTTGCAAAGATGTATTTATCAAGTCGTAAGCAGGAGACAAACGGTATTCTCCATTGCGTTCTATCAAGGAAAAGTTTTTCAAATGGGCATCATCGTTCAGCGTTACGAAGTTAAATAGGATTATTCTGAAGAATCTACGGATATCTATCAGCTCAGCTTTGACATAGCGATGAATAACCTCGGCACAATCTTCGTAGCTGGCTTTATCGTATTTGTAATTAGGTCCGGCGTTATCTTTGGTATATCCCAATAATGCAGCGAAGTCCTCTTGTTTATATTTACCTTTGTTATGCACATCAAATCTACGGGTAATATATGCAGGTGTACCATCATCAAAGAAGCAGAGTGCATTTGCAGCTGTTTCAATGTTATATACTTGTGATGCTATTTGCATGGTAACATGCTCATTGGCAGCACAAAAATCCTTATTTATAATCTGGTATCCCGTAGGGCGTGGCTTTAAGATAAATGTACCCTGTTCTCCTTCACGAGTATAACGTAGCTTGTTGCCATCAACCACAATGGAAAATTTAGGTTGGGCCCCGGAAAGTGATATGCGTCCTACGCTCTTAACGGCTTCATTCGCATCTTCTGTTTCTGTATCCGGACTTGCCTCCGAGAAAATATGGGATACGGCATTACCGTCGAATAATGTTTTTCGTGCGTGTGGCGAATAAGTGTCAAATCCATTTTGTAACGTTGATGGGCAAATAGTTAATTCTTTCATAACTCTATCGGTTTAACAGTAATGGCTCCAACTGTATCAAACTGACAAGTTGCCAATAGTATTCCAAAATCATCTTCAGGGTCTATGCGAAGTAGTTGGGATTGTATTTGGCGGTTATCACCTTCCGACAGCATATTGGCAAATACGGGAAAAAGGTACTGTGAATAATAGGGCTCTGAACGAAGCGGTAGAGTCAGACTTACAGCGTCGCAATTCTCGTTTAATAAATATGCCTTATCGTAAGTAAATTTATACTCATGACTATCACTTTCTTTCAACACACCGGCCTTTATTCCGTGCAGATATACTTCACATTGTCGCATATTGTTAATCCTTTAATTTAGTTACAATTTGTAGTCCTAGTACATCGCAAACAGAAACTAATGTTTTTATACTGGGATTTCCTGTTCCACGCTCTATCGCAACAACGGTGTTTATGCTCACACCTGCCAAGTCTGCCAGTTCTTGCTGTCTGATTTTAAGAACCGTTCTGCGAACTTTTATCTGTTCTCCCAATGTTTTCATATTCACAATATATTGGTATTTCATACAAATATATGTCATTTTTACTAATATTACAAGCTAAAATCACAATATATTGTGATTTTATAGTAAAATGAATACCTTTTTATGATCGATTATGGTGAAATCACAGTATATTGTGATTTATTTGTGTAAAAAGAGCCTTGCAAATTGGCTTATATCTCTATCGTTTGACAGCTGTCAGACGACAAATATTTTTTATCTTTTAAGACCGGATATAAACAGTTTTCCGGCAATGTATAAAGGTGGGTATTTAAAATATATTGTCGGATAAGTCTTTCAATAGTGTTTTATTTGTAATACCTTTGTAACTCAAAACATTTTTACTCGTATGATAATAAGAATATTACTACTTTTTGGTTTGATGTTATCAGGGTGTTTAAACTCTTATGCAGAAACATTTAAATATCGTGTTACATTGAGAGATAAGTCACTCACTACTTATAGTTTAGACCGTCCGCAGGACTTTTTGTCCGAACGTGCTTTGGAACGCAGGCACAGACAGGGTATAGCTATAGACTCTGCCGATTTGCCGGTTTGTAAGGCTTATATAGACCGCCTTGTGGAGCAGGGTGGAGAGTATCAGATGCAGAGCAAGTGGAACAATACTGTTCTAATGCTGGTTCACGACGAGGATATAGCAGAGCGTTTCAGACAAAATCCGTTTGTGGCTGATGTGAGAAAAGTATGGGTGTCGCCTGATACTGTTTTTCCAAGAAACAAGGACAGAAAAAAAGAGATAACCAACAAATGGAAAAAGACCGACGATTACTATGGTGTGGCAGCGCAACAGATAAAGATACATCATGGCGACAGTCTGCATCTGGCAGGATTTCGTGGCGAAGGTATGCATATAGCTGTGATTGACGCAGGATATTATAATGTTGATAAAATGAAGTTCTTCCGTAAGTTGCATATACTCGGCACAAAAGATTTTGTAAATCCGGACTCAGATATTTATGCTGAACATAATCACGGATTGAAAGTTCTTTCCTGCATGGCTGTCAATATGCCTAGAGTTATGGTAGGTTCAGCACCGGAAGCGTCATACTGGCTTTTGAGAAGCGAAGATAATGATACAGAACAACCGGCGGAAGAAGATTATTGGGCAGCGGCTGTGGAGTTCGCCGACAGTGTTGGAGTGGATGTCGTAAATACATCTCTTGGATATTATTCTTTTGATGATGCATCGGATAATTACAGATACCGCGATCTTGACGGACATACTTCACTCATGTCGCGTTCTGCAAATATGGCTTCCTCAAAGGGGATTTTGATTGTCTGCAGTGCTGGAAATTCTGGTGCGTCAAGTTGGAAGAAAATCACACCTCCGGGTGATGCTGAAGGGGTGCTTACAATAGGTGCGGTTAATACAGATGGAGTAAACGCTGATTTTTCTTCCGTGGGCAATACGGCCGACGGACGTATAAAACCTGATGTGATGGCTGTGGGTTTCCATTCAAGTGTGGCAGGAACCAATGGAGGTACTTCTTATGGTAACGGTACTTCTTTTGCCTCACCTATTTTCTGCGGTCTTGTAACATGTCTTTGGCAGTCTTGTCCGTGGCTTACCGTTGATGAACTGATAGATGTCGTTCACCGTGCGTCCGACAGATATGAGTATCCTGACAATATTTTCGGCTACGGAATTACGGATATGTGGAAAGCATATAAGATTGCGGCAGAAATGAAAAAATGACAGTGTATTATGGAAAACGATGTAATGACTTTATATGAACTGAATACCTTGGTGCGCCGTGGAATACGTGCCAGCATGCCTGACGAATATTGGATACAGGCAGAGCTAAGCGATGTGCGTTCCAATTATTCAGGTCACTGTTACCTCGAATTTGTCCAAAAAGATTCGAAAAGCAATGCTTTGATAGCAAAGGCGCGAGGCGTTATATGGAGCAATGTTTTTGCTCGTATGCGTCCATACTTCGAGAATGAAACGGGGCAGGCATTTGTTTCCGGCATCAAGGTAATGGTAAAGGTTACTGTAGATTTCCATGAACTGTATGGCTTTTCTCTGACTGGTGTTGACATTGATCCGGCATATACTATTGGCGATTTGGCACGTAGAAGAAAAGAAATACTCCGTAAACTGGATGATGAGGGTATCCTGACAATGAACAAGGAACTTGAAATGCCTGAACCTCTTCAAAGGATAGCAGTAATATCATCCGCTACGGCTGCCGGTTATGGTGATTTCTGCAATCAGCTGTACGGCAACAAATTCGGTTTCATCTTTTATACTAAACTTTTTCCGGCTGTAATGCAGGGTGAAAAAGTGGAAGAATCCATAATATCTGCTTTGGAACGTATATATGCCGATTGTGACAACTGGGATGCTGTGGTAATAATACGTGGAGGTGGTGCCACTTCCGATTTGTCTGGTTTTGATACATACAATCTTGCGGCACAT
Organism: Candidatus Phocaeicola faecipullorum; assembly: GCA_018884025.1. Taxonomy (GTDB): domain Bacteria; phylum Bacteroidota; class Bacteroidia; order Bacteroidales; family Bacteroidaceae; genus Phocaeicola; species Phocaeicola faecipullorum. The sequence continues at coordinate 26,019 of JAHLFB010000010.1, read as the reverse complement.
TGCGCTCAGTTCCCTTTGCCTATAATAACCGGAATAGGGCATGAACGTGACGATACTGTGTTGGACATGGTTTCACATACAAGAGTGAAAACACCTACTGCGGCGGCTGAATATATAATAGGTGAAATGTTGGAGACAGCAGGGCGTCTGGAAAATCTGGCATCGCTGATTTGTAAGTCGATACCTGAACTTATAAACGCCGAAGAAGAACGCTTGAACAGGCTGGTTGCAGGAATACCGTTTGTAGTACAGTCGAGAATACAGAGTGAAAATATGCGATGCGAACGTATGTATTCGCGCCTTGTTATGTCCTGGCAGAAACGTTTTATCAGAGAACAGCATAAAATAGATGTCTTTCCACGGCTCGCTATGCTTGCTTCTTCCCGTATGGAAAAGGAAAAACATAGATTAGAGTTTGTTGACAGAATACTGAAATCTGCATCACCCGAAGATCTTCTGAAACGCGGCTACAGTATAACTCTGTTAAACGGCAAGGCGGTAAAAGATGTGTCTTTGCTCCAGACTGGGGATGAGGTGGAGACTGTTCTGGCTACAGGTAAATTCAAGAGTATAGTGGTATAGTGAAATAATTATAATATAAATATAGTATGGCAGCAAAAAAAGAAACATACACAGAAGCCATGAAGAAACTTGAGACTATAGTGGCAAAGGTGGAAGGTGGAGAACTGGATATTGACCAGTTGGGAGAAAATCTGAAAGAAGCGCAAAGACTTATCAAGTTTTGTAAGGACAAATTGTATAAGGCCGATGCGGAAATAAAAAAGATGCTTGAGGAAGATAGAAACGGTGAAGAATGATAAATGTAAGCTATAAAGCAGCATTTGTGACTTTAGTTAAAATATTTTGTGTAAAAATTGGAAAGTGTAAATTAAAATCTTAAATTTGCCGTCAATGTAATATGATTGAATACAAAAAATATTAAAATATTGAAGTTATGAAAGAAATTGACTGGTCTAATTTGTCGTTCGGTTACATGAAGACAGATTACAACGTACGTTGCTATTATCGCGACGGAAAGTGGGGTGAATTGGAACTTTGTTCGGAAGAAACACTAAATATCCATATGGCCGCAACATGTTTGCATTATGGTCAGGAGGCTTTTGAAGGACTTAAGGCTTATCGTGGCAAGGATGGTAAAATCAGAGTTTTCCGTCCGCAGGCAAATGCAGAACGTTTGCAAAGCACTTGCAATGGTATTCTTATGCCGGAATTTCCTACAGAAATGTTCTGTGAGGCGGTTAAGAAGGTTGTAAAGGCCAACGAGCGTTTTATTCCTCCATATGAGAGTGGTGCTTCTCTATATATCCGTCCTTTGCTCATAGGTACTGGAGCACAGGTAGGTGTACATCCGGCCAGTGAGTATCTTTTCGTAGTATTTGTTACTCCAGTTGGTCCTTATTTCAAAGGTGGTTTTGCCACTAACCCTTATGTTATAATCCGTCAGTTCGACCGTGCCGCACCTCTTGGTACAGGTACTTTCAAGGTAGGTGGAAACTATGCTGCCAGTCTTCGTGCGAACAAGATGGCTCACGATGCCGGTTATGCAAGTGAGTTCTATCTTGATGCAAAAGAGAAGAAATATATCGACGAATGTGGTGCTGCCAACTTCTTCGGTATCAAAGATAATACTTATGTTACTCCGCTTTCTACGTCAATTCTGCCTTCTATTACAAACAGAAGTTTGATGCAGCTAGCAGAAGATATGGGATTGAAGGTTGAACGTCGTCCTATCGCTGAGGAAGAACTTGAAACATTCGAGGAAGCAGGGGCATGCGGTACTGCAGCTGTAATCAGCCCTATCGAACGTATAGATGATTTGGAAAACAATAAATCATATGTTATTGCCAAGGATGGTAAACCTGGCCCTATAAGTGAAAAACTGTATAACAAGTTGCGCGCAATCCAGTATGGTGACGAACCGGACCCGTATGGATGGGTGATGATGGTAGAGTAAGATATATGCTAAATAAATATTATTATTAAAAACATTAAAAACGAACTATTATGGAAACACAGAAGAAGATTTCAGTGATGGGTGTTCTCACAGAGGGAATATCATTGGGTATGAAAAATGCGGTATCATTGTTGGTTGCGACGGTTCTTTGGATTGTTACAATATGGATACCATATTTGAATGTTGGTACTACAATTGCCATGACTACAATTCCTATTGAGTTGAGCAAAGGCAAGGTTATTTCTCCGGTATTTATTTTCGACAGTAAATATCGTAAGTATATGGGAGAATATTTCACACTGATAGGTTTGATGGCTATGGCTGTTATTCCGGCATTGTTCTTCATGATAGTTCCTGCCATTGTTATTTGCATAGGATGGTCATTGGCCATATATATATTGTTGGACAAAGGAGTTGCTCCTGGTGAAGCTATGGTTCAGAGTAACAAGGCTACATATGGATATAAATGGACAATATTCGGCGTTCAGTTCATTTTAGGTCTGGCATATTCTATTTTGTCATGGATATTTGGACTTATTCCATTTTTGGGCATTTTGCTTGTATTGTGTGTTGTGATAGCCTATGTTATTATAGGCATGGGCTGTTCGGCTGTCATTTATCGTAATCTGACGGCTGAGACACAGGATACTCCTGAAACTACAGAAACTCCTGACGTACAGGAAGAACCATAAGAATAGACATAATATAAATTATTAGGATTATGCGGGCGGATAATAGCTTTTACAATTATCTGCTCGCATTTTTATTTTTATAATATCCTTAAATTTTCCAACAACTTGTTTTTTGTTGTCAATTCCGTTGAAAAGAATTACATTTGCAATGTAAAAGATTTTATTCAAAATGGGAAAAGGAAAACTTGCTAAATTTGCAGATATGGCGGAATATCCGCATGTGTTCGAATATCCGTATTCGGTGGTTGATGAGGTGAACTTTGAGATGAAGGGCAACTGGAACCGCGATTTCTTTAAAAATGATAATCCTATTGTGCTGGAATTAGGTTGCGGTAGGGGGGAATATACCGTAGGATTGGCAAGGAGATATCCGGACAAAAATTTTATCGGTGTCGATATAAAAGGAGCGCGTATGTGGACAGGTGCTACAGAGGCCCTTAATGAGGGATTAAAAAATGCGGCTTTTCTTCGTACCAATATTGAAATAATAGACCGTTTTTTTGCGCCGGGCGAGGTTAGCGAGATTTGGTTGACATTTTCGGACCCGCAGATGAAGAAGGCTACAAAACGTCTTACTTCAACTTATTTTATGGAAAGATACAGGAAATTTCTTGTTCCAGACGGGATAATTCATCTGAAGACGGACAGTAATTTCATGTTTACATATACCAAATACATGATAGAGGCAAATAACCTGCCTGTGGAGTTTATTACGGATGACCTTTATCATTCCGGAATGGATGATGATATTTTGAGTATCCGCACCTATTACGAACAACAATGGCTTGACCGTGGACTGAATATTAAATACATTAAGTTCAGACTGCCACAGAATGGTGAACTGAAAGAGCCGGATGTTGAAATTGAACTGGACGATTACAGAAGTTATAACCGTAGTAAAAGAAGCGGACTAAAGACAAGTAAATAAATTTTATATATATGACACTATATCCAAAATTAATTCTTGATGCACTTTTAACAGTGCGTTATCCGGGAAACGGAAAGAATATTGTTGAGGCTGAGATGGTGGCCGACAATCTGCGTATTGACGGTATGAAAGTTAGTTTCTCAATTATTTTTGATAAACCGACAGATCCGTTTATGAAGTCTGTAGTTAAATCGGCTGAAACAGCCATCCATACATATGTATCAAAGGATGTTGAAGTAACTATATCGACCGAAAGTAAACAGGCTGCACGTCCTGAACCGGGAAAACTTCTCCCTCAGGTTAAGAACGTTATAGCTGTATCATCAGGTAAGGGTGGAGTAGGTAAGTCAACTGTTGCGGCAAATCTGGCTGTGGCTCTCTCGAAGTTGGGATATAAGGTAGGATTGCTCGATGCTGATATTTTCGGACCGTCTGTACCAAAAATGTTTCAGGTTGAGGATGCGCGTCCATATGCGGAAGAAGTAGGTGGACGTGATTTGATTGTACCGGTAGAAAAGTATGGTATCGAACTGTTGTCTATAGGTTTCTTTGTAAGTCCTGAACAGGCTACTCTATGGCGTGGCGCTATGGCAAGTAACGCATTGAAACAGCTAGTGGGAGATGCAAAATGGGGAGAACTGGATTATTTCGTTCTTGATACCCCTCCGGGAACAAGCGATATTCATCTTACATTGCTTCAGAATCTTGCTATAACAGGTGCTGTTATCGTTAGTACACCGCAGGAAGTGGCATTGGCTGACGCGCGTAAAGGTATAAACATGTATCAGAATGATAAGGTCAATGTTCCTATTCTGGGACTTGTAGAGAATATGGCATGGTTTACTCCTGCAGAACTTCCGGAAAACAAGTATTATCTGTTTGGAAAAGAGGGTACAAAGAGACTTGCGGAAGAACTGAATGTACCTTTGTTGGGACAGATTCCTATCGTACAGAGTATTTGTGAAGGTGGAGACAATGGTACTCCTGTAGCTCTTAATGAAGATTCTATAACAGGACAGGCATTTATAGAACTGGCCAGAAACGTGGTAGAACAGACAGAAAAACGTAATGCTGAAATGGCTCCTACCCAGATAGTACAGACACACAAATAATTATATTGGACTTATGATGAATGATGAAATAAAAAAAGCATGCGACGTCATGTATAAAGGTGGAGTAATCCTATATCCTACTGATACTGTATGGGGTATAGGTTGCGATGCCACTAACGAAGAGGCTGTAAAAAGAGTTTTCGAGATTAAACGCAGGGCTGACAGTAAGGCAATGCTGGTACTTGTTGACAGTACGGCTAAAGTTGATTTCTATGTCAGTGAGGTTCCTAATGTAGCGTGGGATCTTATAGAAATGACTACAAAACCGCTTACTATAATTTACGACGGAGCAAGAAATCTGGCTCCAAATCTTATAGCTGAGGATGGCAGTGTCGGCATAAGAGTCACTTCCGAAGAATTTTCCAAACAGCTTTGTTTCAGGTTTAAGAAAGCTATTGTCTCTACTTCTGCAAATATTAGCGGTGAGCCTGCTCCTGCTGTGTTCAGTGAGATAAGCGAGGAAATAAAAAATGCCGTTGACTATATCGTTGACTATAGAAGGGATGAAACTGGTCCTGCCAAACCTTCAAGTATAATTAAACTTGGCAAGGGAGGAACTGTTAAGGTTATAAGAGAATAATTCAATAAAAATGCTGGAGAATGAAGACTAAGGAGAAATTTTCTTTTTTGCAGAGTTTTCTTAAGTGGAGGGAAAAGCATATCACGGATAAGCAGTTCATACTCATACTTAGCTTCCTGGTAGGTATTTTTACTGCTCTGGCTGCTTTTGTCCTTAAGTTTCTGGTAGAGTATATCAAGGAGTTTCTTACTGAGAACTTCGATACAACAGGAGCCAACTGGTTGTATCTTGTTTACCCGGTTATCGGTATTTTTATCACCGGACTGTTTATAAGGAACATAGTCCGTGATGATATCAGTCATGGTGTGACAAAAATTCTTTATGCCATTTCGCGCCGTCAAAGCAGAATAAAAGGACATAACGTATGGTCGTCAGTCTGTGCGTCAGCGATAACAATCGGTTTTGGTGGATCTGTTGGAGCGGAGGCGCCTATAGTCCTTACCGGATCTGCCATAGGATCGAACCTGGGAAGTATGTTCCGTATGGACCATAAAACTCTTATGTTGTTGCTGGGGTGTGGTGCTGCCGGTGCTGTTTCCGGTATTTTCAAGGCTCCTATAGCAGGGCTCGTTTTTACGCTTGAGGTCCTTATGTTTGATTTGACTATGGCTTCGCTTTTGCCGTTGCTCATATCAAGTGTTACTGCTGCTTGTGTGTCGTATCTGCTTACAGGTACAGAAGCTATGTTCCAGTTTACGTTGGATTATCCTTTTGCGCTTGAACGTATTCCGTATGCCATTGCATTGGGAGTTTTCTGCGGGTTGATAGCATGGTATTTTACACGTTCAATGAACTGGATAGAGAATATTTTCAGAAAGTTCTCCAGCCCGTATTCTAAATTCGTTTTAGGCGGAATAATGCTGAGTGTTCTGATTTTCCTTTTCCCGCCTCTGTATGGTGAAGGTTATGATACCATCTCGCTTTTGCTTAACGGTAAATCCAGTGCCGAATGGGATACGGTAATGAATAACTCACTTTTTTACGGTCATAGCGGTCTTTTAGTGGTATATCTGTTGCTTATCATCCTGTTCAAGGTATTTGCTTCTAGTGCAACCAACGGTGGTGGAGGATGTGGTGGTATTTTTGCGCCAAGTCTGTTTCTTGGATGTATTGCCGGCTTTGTGTTCTCTCATTTGTGTAATGAATTCAATATAGGAAGCACGTATATACCTGAAAAGAATTTTGCATTGATGGGTATGGCAGGACTTATGTCGGGGGTTATGCATGCACCACTTACAGGGGTGTTCCTGATAGCGGAGCTTACTGGTGGCTACGGTCTGTTTCTTCCGCTGATGATTGTTTCTGTTTTTGCATATCTCACCATCAAGGTGTTCGAGCCTCACAGCATATACTCCATGCGTCTGGCCAAAAAGGGAGAACTTATCACACATCATAAGGATAAGGCTGTTCTTACCATGATGAATATAGAGAGCATAATGGAAACAGATTTCCTTACTGTAAAACCGGAAATGGATTTAGGACAGATGGTGAAGGTTATTTCAAAATCCAGCAGAAATATGTTCCCTGTGATAGATGCAAATGACGAACTCATAGGAATAGTCAATCTGGATGATATAAGGAATATAATGTTCCGTCAGGAATTGTATCACCGATATACAGTAGAGAATTTTATGACTGTTCCGAAAGCTAAACTGGTAACAACCGATTCCATGGAAGAGGTTATGGAAAAGTTCGATAATACCAAGGCTTGGAATTTGCCAGTTGTAGATGAAGAGAATAAATATAAAGGATTTGTTTCAAAGTCGAAGATGCTTAACACTTATCGTCAGGTGCTTGTTGACTTCTCGGCAGAATAATTTAAATTATGGATAAGAAAGACTTACGCATTGTATATATGGGTACTCCTGAGTTTGCGGTGGAAAGTTTGCGCAGACTTGTTGAAGGAGGTTATAATGTAGTGGCTGTAATAACTATGCCTGACAAGCCTATGGGACGTCATGGCAGTGTGTTGCAGCCTAGTCCTGTAAAACAATATGCCGTTTCGCAGGGACTGAAGGTTTTGCAGCCTGAGAAACTTAAGGATGAAGCTTTTGTAGATGAGTTGCGTTCGCTGAAAGCAGATTTGCAGATAGTTGTGGCTTTCCGTATGTTGCCTGAAATTGTATGGAACATGCCTCCTATGGGTACTTTCAATCTTCATGCATCACTTTTGCCGCAGTATAGAGGGGCTGCTCCTATAAACTGGGCTGTGATAAACGGTGATACGGAAACTGGTATAACAACATTTTTCCTGAAACACGAAATAGATACCGGAGAAATAATAGATCAGGTGAAGATACCAATAGCCGATACTGACAATGTGGAAATTGTATATGACAAGTTGATGATGCTTGGTGGCGATTTGGTTCTTAAAACAGTTGATGCTATTCTTGAAGGTAATGTAAAGACAACTCCGCAGGAGGAACTTGTCAAGGTGGAAGAATTGCGTCCTGCTCCGAAAATTTTTAAGGAAACATGCCGTATAGACTGGAATGCAGGAGTAAAGAAGGTATATGATTTCGTGCGTGGATTGTCTCCATATCCGGCAGCATGGACTGAAATTAAGCATGGAGACTCTGCCCCTGTCATTCTGAAAATATTTGAAACGGAGAAGATTTTCTGTAATCACGAAAACAAACCGGGAAGCATTGTGACTGACAATAAAACTTATCTGCACATCGCTTCCACGGATGGGTATATTAATGTATTATCACTGCAGTTGGCAGGAAAAAAGAGAATGCCAGTCGCTGATTTCCTTCGTGGATTTAATGCTTCTGGATACATTTGTATTTCCTGACTGTTTTAAAACTTCTACAGGCTCTGAATTATTGTTGTTATATACAATTTTGAAGCCCTTGAATCTCTCGTCAGAACATTCAGGAATGCTGGAAAGTGTAAACGAAGCAATTCCCCAATAAGTTTTATCGCCATCGTCAGAGTTGTTGTCATGGCGTAATTCTACCTCAAGCAATCCCTTATCATCAATCTGTGAGTTTTCTGTAAGAAGCAAGCTGATTCGGTGAGGGATTGTTTCGTCGTTACCAAAGATATTGAATTCTATATTCAGATGCTCCTCGCTTATTATTGCACTCGTTATTTCTATAGCGTCGTTTCCGAATTTGTCGGCTGTTTCTGATTCCGGCAGTCTTATGTCATCGGCTTTTTTTGTGAGTACCTTGTATAGCTCATAAATGGTTACTTCCTTTCCTGTCTCTTCTTTTGAATTTTTATCTTCGGAGTTTGGAAAGTTTATGTTTACCAGTACTCTTTGACCTATACTGTCTGCGTCGTATAGGCTTACTATATCAGGATTTTTAGGTATAAGCAATCCGTACGAGTCGGAATTTATTGAATAGTTTGTCAATTCGGTTACTGTACCCAGAGTTGGATACATTTCCGGATAATTGTCGTTATCAATGCATGAAAGGAGAATTGTTCCTAAAATGCATGCCATTATGATGTGCTTGATTTTCATATTGTGTTGTTGGTAAATCTTTGCTTTCTAAATGATATTTACTATATTTTACTGCATAAAAACGTGTTAAAAAATGGGAATAAAAAATTTTATCTCATATAATGCAGTATTTTTGTTTCGTATTCGTTTTACTATAGAACAATAATCCTGATATGACCGAAGAAGAATTATCTTTAAAATGTGCAGAGGCTGACCCATATGCCAGAAAAAGGCTTTATGAGGTTTATGGAGGTCAGTTGTTGGCCATATGTCTTCGGTATATTGGAGACCGGGATACGGCACAGGACGTATTCCATGATGGTATTATAAAAATATACCAGTCAATAGGGCAGTTCAAGTTTCTTGGTGAGGGTTCGCTCAAAGCGTGGTTGTCGAGAGTTATGGTGAACGAAGCATTGGGGTATTTGAGAAAAAAGACTTTGCAGATGCAGCAGGAAACGCTGATGGAACAGTTGCCCGATACTCAGCTTGATGATGATGGCGATGTAAACAATATTCCTAATAAGGAACTGATGAGGATGATTAGGGAACTGCCAGACGGCTACAGAACGGTATTTAACCTGTTCGTTTTTGAAGAAAAGAGCCATAAGGAAATTGCATCGTTGCTCGGAATATCCGAACATACATCTTCATCGCAGTTTTATAGGGCAAAAACATTGTTAATGAAAAAAATTAATGAATACAGGAAGAGCATATGAATGAATTAAAAGACAAATGGATTAATGATATTCGTAACCGGATGGAAGACTATTCGGAGCCTCTCCCTGCCGGTCTATGGGAGAAGATTGATTCGGAAATATCTGCTCCCAAGGTTATACCTTTGTGGAAACGGTGGCAATCTGTAGCGGCTGCGGCAGTTGTCGTTATAGCTGTTTCAACACTTTCGGTATGGTACTGGGGAAATGAACAGTCAATTAAAGATGCTAATCTGGCAGTCGTAACCGATGTAGAAAGTAGTGAAAATATCGAACCGCTGTCAAAACTGGTTGAAGAGGAAGTGATAAAAACTCCAGAAACTAACGGACAGATTGCTGTTAATACTGTAGTGCCGGAAAAATCAGAATCTGTATATGAAAAAGTTCTGCCGGAAAATGAAGTTAAGACTTTGGTATCGTTTGAGAAACAGGCTGTAGATAATACAGAAGAAAATAATGAAGTAAAGAAGGAAGACAAAGAAATTTCGGAGGCAGAGGAAAATGTCCAGTCAAAGGAGAAAAGGATAAATATGATGAAAGCCGACAGAGAAACTTTGAAACGTAATGCCTCATATGTGGCGATGGCTGGGGATAAACGTAAGTCTGGACGAAATAATGTTGAACTTGGTATTATGGCCGGCAATATTCCATATTCCTCTTCCAGCAGTTTTAGCGGAATGTCAAGGTTGGCAATGGTTCCAAAATCTATTTCAAGTGTAAACAACTCCGTTGTCAGTGATATATCTGACGCTTCGGCTACATACAGTCAGATGTTGTTCAGTAATATGGATAAAGAAACATATACCGATGTGAAACATCATATTCCGGTTACTATAGGAGCATCAGTGAAATGGAATATCAATGATAAATGGGCTCTGGAAAGCGGACTTAACTATACATATCTTTATTCGGAGCTTCGTTCGGGCGCTAATTCTTACGTAGAAGACAAACAGAAACTGCATTATGTAGGTATCCCTTTGAAAGTGCAGCGTTCGATATGGAACAACAGTATATTTTCGTTATATGCTTCTGCCGGAGGTATGATGGAAAAGTGTGTTTCGGGCTCTGTGGAAACTGTGTATGTTGATGGAAATACAAAGAAAAACTATGAGAGTGAAGATCTTAGTGTGAAACCATTGCAGTTTTCAGTGCTTGCGTCGTTGGGTGTGCAGGCTAATTTCAATAAATATTTTAGCTTGTATCTTGAACCTGGTATGATATACTATTTCGATGACAATACAGATATACTTACAATAAGAAAAGATAAACCGTTTAACTTCAATCTTCAGTTGGGACTGAGATTTAATATTAATGGAAATTGATGTAAGGCTTTTATAACTGCCCGATAAACTTTTAAGTTATGTTTATCGGGCAGTTATTTTTTGTTTAGTTGGTTCCTGCTACTTTTGCATGTAATATTTAGATAGAATGAGCGAAAATATCAACTATTATCATATGCTTATACAATAATGTTTCTGTAAAATTATGTATATGCTGTTTTTATTGGAAAAGATTTCATATCTTTGTTCATATACAAATTTAAAATTCCCCTGAAATGAATAAAGTTTTGATTTCTCCGTCTCTGCTTTCGGCCGATTTCGGTTGTTTGAAGGATGATTTGGATAAAATAAACCGTAGTGAGGCTGACTGGCTGCATATTGATATTATGGATGGTGTGTTTGTACCTAACATATCATTCGGCTTTCCGGTTCTGGAATATGTTGCAAAACTCTGTAACAAACCACTTGATGTACATCTTATGATAGTTCAGCCGGAAAAATTCGTAAAAGAGGTGAAGGCATTGGGCTCAATGATGATGAATGTACATTATGAGGCTTGTCCGCATCTCCATCGTGTGATACAGCTTATCAAGGATAACGGCATGAAGGCAGGAGTGACGTTAAATCCGGCAACCCCTGTATCTGTGCTTTCCGATATAATATCAGATTTGGATATGGTGCTGCTCATGAGTGTAAACCCCGGATTTGGAGGACAGAAATTTATTCCGAATACCTTGAATAAAGTCCGTAAACTGAAGGAAATGATACAGGAGGCTGGCTCTGATACATTGATAGAAGTTGACGGTGGAGTTAATCTTGAGACTGGAAAACAGTTGATAGAGGCAGGTGCCGATGTGCTTGTTGCAGGAAGTGCTGTATTTAAAGCTCCTGACATGATAGATATGATTCATAAAATGAAAAATTTATAATTAATCATATTGGAGAACAAATCCCGTCTGGTGGACTATCCATTGTTCCGGCTGACTGTATTCTTGGCTGCCGGAATTTTTTTCTTCGACAGGTTTCTGCCGGATTTATCCGTATGGCCTTTATTGTTAGTTCTGTCATGTCTTTTGTCATTCCTTTTTCCGTCTGTTATCTTTAAACTTAGAAGGCCTTTGCTTAATTACGGTTTTGGTGTATTAATTTCTCTGTGTTTTTTCCTTATTGGTGGAGTGCTTGTACTTTTCCAGAGAGGAAAAATAGAGTATTCATGGGATAGCGACAAGTCATGTTATTATGGAATAGTAGAATCTACTCCGGTTTTAAAGGGAAAGACTCTGCGCTCGGAGGTCCTTATTGTTGGAAATGTCTGTAAGGATGGGACTGTCGGTAAATTTATTGACCGTAATATACTGTTATATTTAATGCCTGATTCTTCATACTGTGATATGCAGTGTGGAGATGGAATAGTGTTTTATTCGTCCATATCAAAACCAATATCCGACGTGGAGTTTATGGGATTTGATTACAGAAGGTATCTTTTCACGAAAGGTATATCTGGTACCGCAATTGCTTATGCCGGCAATTGGACAGCTGTCAAGATAGATGATCCAGCATCCATAAGACACAAGGCTTTGAGATGTCGTGATAAGGTGGCCGATATATATAGGAGTTGGGGGATGGATGATGATGTTCAGGCTGTGGTCTCGGCATTAACAATAGGCGATAAAAGCGAGCTTACAGATGAACTTAAGGCTGTTTACAGTGCTGCGGGAACAAGTCATGTGTTGGCACTGTCAGGATTGCATGTAGGCATTTTGTCAGGCATACTGTATCTGTTGTTATATCCCCTCAAGAGGTTTAGAGGTGGCCGTTTGTTGCATTCCTTGATAGTGGTCGGAGTATTATGGGCTTTTGCTTTCATCTCAGGGCTTAGTCCGTCTGTTGTTAGGGCTGTAACCATGTGCAGTCTTTATCTGGTGGCATCAGTATTGGTCGATAATGGTTTTTGCGGTTTTTTCTCTTTGTCTCTCACGTCGTTTCTTATGCTGGTGTATCAGCCTATGTATCTTTTTGATATAAGTTTTCAACTTTCGTTTGTGGCCGTATTGTCCATTATTGTTTTTTATCCTGTTTTCTCAGGATTAGTGCAGTGTAGGAACAGGTTTGTCACATATCTTTGGAACACTCTTTCTGTATCAATGGCCGCACAGCTAGGAACATTACCGTTGATATTATATTATTTCGGAACATTCCCGACTTATTTTCTTTTGGCAAACTTGGTGGTTGGACCTTTGGCTATATTGATTTTATCTTCGGCTATGGCTTCGCTTTTACTTTCCGGACTACCATTTGTAGGCGATATATGTATTAAAACATTGGAAAGTTCGACAACGCTTTTAAACAATATCATGCAATTCGTACATGATATTGAAGGAGCGCAGGTCAGTTCTGTGAATTTTAATTGGATGCAGTCGTTGTTTGCTTTTATCCTGTTATTGTCGTTGTTTATGTATTTCAGGAAACATACGTCTGGGTCTTTGATAAGTATTCTTCTCTCTCTTTGTTTTATCGGTGTTGTGGAAATGTATAAATTAAGGACACAAGTTCCTCCGGCTCTGTTTCTGGCACGTTCGGAATTATATATAAGGAATGGAAAGGATATGAAGGTTATTACTACTGAAACCGGATTGTATAATATAAAAGGTATAAGGGTAGGAGTAATGAAATCGGCATACTGGAGAGATGTTCGCCTTAAAAGTGTTGACAAATTGGCTACACTTGATTATGTTTATATATGTAGAGGGTTTAGTGGAAGTATAGAACATTTGGCTACACTTTTCGATATAAAGACTGTGGTTATTGATTCTTCAGTGAGCGAGAGATATAGGCAGTTTCTGAAAAATGAATGTGAAAGGCTGAATATAAGTTGCCATGAAAATTCCGGTCAACCTTCTTATAGAATACTTCTGTAAATAGAAAAAAAACTGTACATTTGCCGACAATTTAACACAAACGATTAAATATGCTGTCAAAGATTATCTTACAAGCGAATATAGACAAAGTTGAAACTTATTTCGAGAGAGCAGACAAAATAGTTATAGTGACACATGTGTCTCCTGACGGTGATGCCCTGGGCTCATCTTTGGGACTTTATCATTTCCTGCAGGGAATGGAAAAAAATGTGCATGTGATAGTTCCAAATGCTTTTCCTGAGTTCTTGCAATGGATGCCGGGTGCCAAGGATATTATCAGATATGATAAATATGCCGAGTTTGCCGACAAACTCATTTCAGAGGCCGACGTGATATGCTGTCTTGATTTCAATGCTTTGTCGAGGATAGATGCAGTGGCAAAACCTGTGGCAGAGGCGCAGGGAAGAAAGATAATGATAGACCATCATCTTAATCCGGAACCTTTCTGTAAGATTACTATTTCCCATCCTAACATATCATCTACTTCTGAACTGGTATTTCGCCTGATATGTCGCCTCGGATGTTTTGATGACATCACTTACGAAGGCGCGCAGTGTATTTATACCGGTATGATGACAGATACAGGCGGATTTACATATAATTCTAATGACAGGGAGATATACTTTATTATAAGCGAACTACTATCCAAAGGAATAGACAAGGATGATATTTATCGTAAGGTGTTCAATACATATTCCGAAGGACGTCTCCGTCTGATGGGTTATGTACTTTACGATAAGATGGAAGTATTCCATCAGTTCCGTTCTGCTTTAATCTGGCTTACAAAAGACGAGCAGAAGAAGTTCCAGTATGTGAAAGGTGATACTGAAGGTTTTGTCAATATACCTCTTCAGATGAAAGGTATATGTTTCTCTGTCTTCCTGCGTGAAGATACGGAAAAGAATATGATAAAAGTATCATTGCGTTCGGTCGGAACATTCCCATGCAATAAGGTTGCAGAGGAGTTCTTCAATGGAGGAGGACATCTAAATGCTTCAGGTGGCGAGTTCTATGGAACAATGGATGAGGCTATAGATTTATTTAAACAAGCTCTTGTGAAATATGAAAGTTTGCTGCTTAAGAACTGATATCGAGCATTCTTTTCTACAAAATTAACTATTACATCGACTAAATTTGTATGGGGTTATAAATAGTTTTATTATTTTTGCCATGTAAATTTTTAAAATAATGAAGAAATTATTCTATTTATCTGCATTGATATATGTTTTGACTTTAGGGCTTCAGAGTTGTAACAACGGCAAGACGTATGCCGAAATGAAGGAAGAAGAAGCTGATGCCATCAATAAGTTTATTCTGGAGAACGATATAAAGGTTATATCTGAAAAGGAGTTCATAGAAAATGATACTATTACTGCTGAAAACGAATTTGTGCTGTTCGACAAGAGTGGAGTGTATATGAACATTCAGTATCGTGGTGACGGTGAAATTCTTAAGGAAGGCAGATATAATATATCTTCACGTTTCATAGAAATCTGTATAAAAGATGTTTCTGATATGCAAATAACTGCTGGAGATACCCTTACAAGCAATAGATATTCTCCATATTCAGAAAATTTCTTGTTGACAGTAGGTTCGTCTGGATCTTATTCGGCTTCATTTACAGATATGGCTCAGAGTGCAATGTATGAAGCATATTCAACTTCTGCTGTTCCTAACGGTTGGCTTGTTCCTTTTGCATATCTGAAAATGAAATCATATATATCGGCTGCGCCATCAGATAAAATCGCACGTGTAAGACTTATTGTACCTCACAGTGAAGGAACTTCTTATGCAACACAATACGTATATCCTTGTTATTATGAAATCACTTACGATCTAAATTAATAAACTATGACATTAATCAAATCAATTTCCGGTATTCGTGGCACAATTGGAGGCCAGGCCGGTGAAGGGCTTAATCCGTTGGACATTGTAAAGTTTACGTCAGCATACGCTACGCTGATACGTAAGACAACAACAGTGAAAAGTAACAAAATCGTCGTAGGACGAGACGCACGTATCTCCGGCGAAATGGTGAAAAACGTAGTTTGCGGTACTCTTATGGGTATGGGATTTGATGTTGTTAACATCGGTCTTGCTTCTACTCCAACTACAGAACTTGCCGTAACTATGGAAGGTGCTTGCGGTGGTATCATCCTTACTGCAAGTCATAATCCAAGACAGTGGAACGCTCTGAAACTTCTGAACGAACACGGAGAATTCCTGAATGCAGCCGAAGGTAATGAAGTATTGCGTATTGCGGCTGCCGAAGAATTTACATTTGCCGACATAGACAATCTTGGTAAATATACAGAAAACAATACATACAACCAGCGCCATATTGACAGCGTATTGGCTTTGAAACTTGTTGACGTTGAGGCTATCCGTAAGGCTAACTTCCGTGTAGCTATCGACTGTGTTAACTCTGTAGGTGGTATTATTCTTCCTCAGTTGCTCGAACAGTTGGGCGTTCAGCATGTAGAAAAACTGTACTGCGAGCCAACAGGTGACTTCCAGCACAACCCGGAACCTCTTGAAAAGAACTTGAGCGATATCATGGGACTTATGAAGAAGGGTGGAAACGATGTAGCTTTCGTAGTTGACCCTGACGTTGACCGTTTGGCTATCATCAGCGAAGACGGTTCAATGTATGGCGAAGAATATACATTGGTGACTGTTGCCGACTATGTATTGAAGCATACTCCTGGAAATACAGTTTCAAACCTCAGCTCAACTCGTGCTTTGCGTGATGTAACCCGCAAGTATGGAATGGAATACAATGCCTCTGCGGTAGGTGAGGTGAATGTAGTAACTAAGATGAAGGCTACAAACGCAGTTATCGGTGGTGAAGGTAACGGTGGAGTTATATATCCTGAATCACACTACGGACGTGACGCCCTTGTTGGTATAGCATTGTTCCTGAGCCATCTTGCACACGAAGGCAAGAAGGTGACAGAACTTCGTGCCACTTATCCTGAATACTTTATTGCAAAGAACCGCATAGACCTGACTCCTGAGACAGATGTAGATGCCATTCTGCTTAAGGTTAAGGAAATGTACAAGAATGAAGAAATCAACGACATCGACGGTGTAAAGATTGACTTCGCGGATAAATGGGTTCACTTGCGCAAGAGTAACACAGAACCTATCATCCGTGTTTATTCTGAAGCTTCTACGATGGAGGCTGCCGATGAACTTGGCAAGCAGATTATGGATATAGTATATAGCCTGGCTAAGTAATAGTTGTTACTATTCATATATGAAAATGCTCCCTTGATGGATAAATCGGGGGAGCATTTCTTTTATTCCACCCAAAGCATGTCACTCATTATTCCGTCTGATATGAAAATCCCGCTTTGAGTCAGTTTCAGGGTATTATCCTTTATTTCAAGTGTTCCCTGACTGATGTGTGGGTGAGCCATCTTCAGACAATAGTCGTAAAGAGCGTTCCCGTATTCGGCTTTAAGCTTATCCAGTGGCATTCCCCATGCGGTACGGATTGATGTGATTACGAAATCGTTGTAGCGGGTATATAAGTCCAGCTCTTCAATTTCTGATATATCCGAACCTTTGTTTATGCCTTCTATGTATTTATCAAGTAACGAAATATTCCATTGCCGTGAGTATCCGTCGTATGAATGGGCTGACGGGCCGCATCCAAGGTATTTTATCCCTGTCCAGTAACTTGAATTATGTCGTGAGTGCATTCCGGGACGGCAGAAATTTGAGATCTCATAATGCACATATCCGTTTTCTTTCAGACGTGAGATGAGTGTTTCAAACAGTGAATTGCTCAAATCCTCGTCGGCTTCGCTCACTTTGTTTTCTTCTCTCAGTTTGTAAAGTGCGGTTCCTTCTTCGTATATCAGATGATAAGCCGAAATATGTTCCGGTTTCAGTGAGATGGCAGTGTCAAGATCTTTATTCCACGTATCCATACTTTCACCGGGGAGACCGTACATAAGGTCGATGCTTATATTGCGAAATCCTGCATTTTTGCATTTGCCAAAAGCCTCTATGGCCTGCTGTGCGTTGTGGCGTCTTTTCAGAAGAGAAAGGATATCGTCGTTGAAGGTCTGTATTCCCATGCTCAGACGGTTGAAAGGAAGGGTAGAGAGCATTTTCACATATCCGTCTGTCAGGTCGTCAGGATTTGCTTCTATAGTGATTTCAGCATTCGGATTTACGCTGTAATTGTCATATATGGTTCTGAATATATTTGTGAAATCATCCTTTTCCAGTTGCGATGGCGTTCCGCCGCCAAGGTAAATAGTGTCTATGGTTTCACCGCCTAGATAGTTTTTTCTTCCGGCTATTTCCTTGCATAGAGCCTTAATATATTCGTTTTTCTTTTCGGAAGCCGTAGTAGAGAAGAAGTCGCAGTATATGCATCTTCTTTTGCAGAACGGTATGTGTATGTAAATTCCTGCCATTTTCTTAGTCTTGATTGATGTTCTTTGCAAAGGTATTAAATTTCTGATTTATATATTGCCTGAATGAAAACAGGTATCTGTTAGAAAATAGTTTTCTTAATTATGAAATGTATATTAACATGTTTGAAATGTTTATTTAATTATGTCTTAAAATGTTGTTTATATTTATGAAATACATCAGCCATACTTTTGCTGCAAAATTAAAAAGCACTTTAAAGCATATTAAATGGAAACAAAGTTTTTTAAACAAGGTAAAAGTTCAGGTAAAAGAATTGCCGGCATGCTGTTGGCTGGCATCTGCTGCGTATCTGCATTTGCAGAAGAAGGTGATAGTCAAACTATCATTGGAAAGGTATTGGATAACAAAGAAATGGTGTAGTTATTGTCACTGACGGATATTCTTTTTCGGTGACAGATAAAAACGGTAACTACAAAATAGACCTCAATGACAAGGCTGAATTTGTTTACTTGCTTACACCCAAAGGATATGTTGCAGATTTCAGCACTGGTGTACCTCAGTTCTTTCAGCCGGTGGAACAGTCAAAGAAACAATATGATTTTTCACTGAAGAAAATGCAGGGGGATTCTGATAAGTTCGTTATGATTACAATGGCAGATACTCAGCTTGATACTGAAGCGGATGTGAAACGACTCTTTTCGGAAACATTGCCCGATATAAAAGAAACGGTATCACAGTGTCCGGGTGTGCAGGCTGCAGGTATAGTGCTGGGAGATATCTCATGGGATGTATATATACATAATGCATCGTATAAGGAGTTTGCTAAACAGTTGGGATTTCCTGTTTATCCGGTTATAGGAAATCACGATTTTGACAAGTATATGTCTGTGGCTCCAGGTGCAGATTACGCACATATTTATAAAAAGGAGTTTGGTCCGTTATATTATGCCGTACAGTTAGGTGATGTTTATTATATCGTTCTGAACAATATTGATTACTATGGCAATAAAAAGTATAAGGCTACATTGGAAATAGAGGATCAGATGAAGTGGCTGGAGTTGTTGCTGAACTGTGTCCTGCAACAGGATAAACAGCTTGTCATAGCAATGCATGCACCGATGAAACCTTCTCCAGAGCGTCCGCTTATTGATGGAGGTGAGAATTTGAAGAAAATGTTGATGAATAAGTTTCAATCGACTATTGTTTCCGGTCATTATCACCGTAACTCCAATACAGATATTGGTGCAGGTATTACAGAGCATAATTTAGGGGCTGTTTGTGGAACATGGTGGAGCGGAGATACGGGTAGTGATGGTTCTCCTAACGGATATCAGGTTTTTAAGGGAGATAAAAATAAAATATCATGGTATTATAAAGCTACTGGAAAGGATGCTTCATGGCAGTTTAAGACTTATCCGAAGGGTAGTGTAATGGAACGTCCGGATGCGATAGTCGTGAAAGTATGGAACTGGGATAGTAGCTGGCGTGTAAGATGGTATCAGGATGATAAGCTAATGGGTGATATGGAGCAATTCTATTCTTATGACCCTGACTATTTGGCTCATTTGAATGGTAGAAGAGCTGTTGCAGACTATGAACCGGCAAGAACCAATCATTATTTCTCTGCAATACCTTCTTCAACGGCAAAAAAGATAAAAATAGAGGTCGTCGATTGTTTTGGAAATATATACACGGAAGAAGTGATTTTATAGCATTCCGGAGGCCTTAAAAAAACGTGGGCAAGTTTGATTCTAAACGCGGGCAAATTTAAATTAAAACGATTCCACGTTTTATTTTGGGCGTTTTTATGCTGCCAAATTGAAGCAAACAGTATTCCTGAAAGAATTTATGGATGCTGTTTGCTTTATGTTTTTACTTATATTCTTTTTATTATATATATTATAGGGCAAAAATCTTTCTAACCGTGTGATTTAAAGCATTATATTACACAATGTGTCGGAAAACATAGTTTAGTAACACGAATATAACAGTTGGATTTCTGAACATTAATTTCTATTTTGCGGCAACTTAAAAATGAGATATGAAACGCATATCCATTATTCTATTAATTTTTTAATCTAGAATACCATGAAAGTATATCAGACTAACGAAATCAAAAACATTGCACTTCTTGGCAATGATGGCTCAGGTAAAACCACCCTCACTGAAGCTTTGCTCTTTGAGAGTGGTATTATAAAACGTCGCGGCAGAATTACTGCCAAGAACACTGTCAGCGATTATTTCCCGGTAGAGCAGGAGTATGGTTACTCTGTATTCTCTACCGTTTATCATGTGGAGTGGAATGGTAAAAAACTTAATATCATAGACTGTCCGGGTAGTGATGACTTCGTGGGAGCTGCTATAACTGCACTTAATGTAACAGATACAGCCGTATTGCTTCTTAACGGTCAGTACGGACCTGAAGTAGGTACTCAGAATCACTTCCGTTACACTGAGAAGTTGGGTAAACCGGTTATCTTCCTTGTTAACCAGCTTGACTCGCCTAACTGCGATTTCGATAAAGTGCTTGAACAGTTGACTGAGAATTATGGTTCTAAAGTTGTTCCGGTTCAGTATCCTCTCAGTACGGGTCCGGACTTCAATTCGTTGATTGATGTACTTTTAATGAAAAAATATTCGTGGGGACCAGAAGGTGGTGCTCCTACTATCGAACCTGTTCCGGCTGAAGAAATGGAAAAGGCTATGGAATGGCACAAGAGACTTGTTGAGGCTGCTGCCGAACACGATGAGACTCTTATGGAAAAATTCTTTGAATCAGAATCGCTTACAGAAGACGAAATGCGTGAAGGTATCCGCAAGGGATTGGCTGCAAGAGGTATGTTCCCTGTGTTCTGCGTTTGTGCAGGTAAAGACATGGGTGTACGCCGCCTGATGGAATTCCTCGGTAACGTGGTACCTTTCGTTGACGAAATGCCTGTGGTTCACAATACACGTGGTGTTCCTGTTCCTCCTGTGGCTGATGCTCCAACTTCACTTTATTTCTTCAAGACTGCCGTTGAACCTCATATCGGTGATGTACAGTACTTCAAGGTTATGAGTGGTGTTGTTCACGAAGGTGACGACCTGAATAATGCTGACCGTGGATCGAAGGAACGTATGGCACAGCTTTATGTGTGTGCAGGTGCAAACCGTGAAAAGGTGGAAGAACTGAGAGCCGGTGATATAGGTTGTACAGTGAAGCTGAAAGACGTTAAGACTGGCAATACACTGAATAGCAAGGATTGTGAAAACAGATTCAATTTCATCAAGTATCCAAATCCTAAATATACAAGAGCTATCAAGCCTGAAAACGAGGCAGATACTGAAAAAATGATGGCTATTCTGAACCGCATGCGTGAGGAAGATCCGACATGGGTTGTTGAACAGTCTAAGGAATTGAAGCAGATTCTTGTTCATGGTCAGGGTGAGTTCCATTTGCGTACATTGAAATGGCGTCTTGAAAACAATGAAAAACTGCCTGTTCAGTTTATGGAACCTAAGATTCCTTACAGAGAAACAATTACTAAGGCTGCACGTGCAGACTACAGACATAAGAAACAGTCGGGTGGTGCAGGACAGTTCGGTGAAGTTCATCTTATCGTTGAGCCGTATTACGAAGGAATGCCTACTCCTGAAGTATATAAATTCAATGGTCAGGAATTCAAGATTAATGTTAAGGGTACTGAAACCATTGATTTGGAATGGGGTGGTAAGCTGGTATTCATCAACAGTGTTGTGGGTGGAGCTATCGACACAAGATTTATGCCTGCCATCCTTAAAGGTATCATGAGCCGTATGGAACAGGGACCTCTTACCGGTTCGTATGCACGCGATGTACGTGTTATCGTATATGACGGAAAGATGCACCCGGTTGACTCAAATGAAATTTCGTTTATGCTTGCAGGACGTAATGCCTTCAGCGAAGCATTCAAGAACGCAGGTCCTAAGATTCTTGAACCTATCTACGATGTGGAAGTTTTCGTTCCTAGCGACAAACTTGGTGATGTGATGAGCGACATGCAGGGACGCCGTGGTATGATTATGGGTATGAGCAGTGAAAAGGGATATGAAAAACTGGCTGCAAAAGTTCCATTGAAAGAAATGTCTAACTATTCTACTGCATTGAGTTCATTGACCGGAGGACGCGCTTCTTTCATTATGAAGTTTGCAAGTTATGAACTTGTTCCAACTGACGTTCAGAATAAGCTGATGAAAGAGTTTGAGGAACAGGAAAAGAATGAAGATTGATAGTTAGTTAATATTTTAATACATAAAAAAGCCGTATTTCTTAAAAATACGGCTTTTTTTTATTCACTTTTCATGAACTTTTTGCCACTTTTAGTTGTTATATATTTAAAGTTATATTATTTTTGTAAAGTAAGTAAGAGAGGTATGACTTTTAGTTGTGATTTTATTAATTAAAAATTAGGGATATTGTTAAATACGAAAAAATACCGTGTAAAACATGTTAATTGGTGATGATTATATTAATTAGCTTGTTAAATTTGTCACCATGAAAAAGTCAACAATATGGATATTAGGAGTCATTATGGCTCTGTCTTTTCTTAGCCTGTTATACTTACAGGTAAGTTATATAGAAGAGATGGTAAAGATGCGTCGTGGACAATTCGAAGAGAATGTAAACCGTAGTCTTGCTCAGTCCGTGCGCAATCTTGAATTGGTGGAAACTAAGAAGTATCTGGAAGCAGATGCTGCTGCTACTGAACGTGCTGCCCGCCTTGCGGAACAGTTTGAGTTGAATAAGGGTAAAAGTAACAATAATGATATATTGCAACATCATCAATATACCATTACCTCCCCGGATGGCAGTATGTATTCAACTTTTGAATTTAAAACTATAACCAACAGACCTGCCAATGTTCCTAAGGTCATAATATCTACAGGTAAAAATATACCGCAGACATCAAGAACATTGCAGGAAATAATAAAGGAAAGATATGTATATCAGAGAGCTCTACTTGATGAGGTGATATATAATATACTTTATACGGCAAGTGACAAGCCTTTGAAAGAAAGGATAAACTTCAAGCAACTTGATCATTTTATAAAGTCGGAATTGCTTAACAATGGTTTGGATTTGCCATATCATTTTACGGTAACAGACAGGGATGGAAAGGAAGTCTATCGTTGTTCGGATTATGCTTACGACGGAGAAAAAGTTTACTCCAGATTGCTTTTCGAGAATGACCCTCCTGCAAAAATGGGATATGTGAATATATTCTTCCCGACAATGGATGACTATATATTCAGTTCTGTTAAGTTTATGATACCTTCTATCATTTTTACGATAGTTCTTTTGATAACATTTATATTTACCATATATATAATATTCCGTCAGAAGAAGTTAACGGAAATCAAGAACGATTTCATAAACAACATGACGCATGAGTTTAAGACACCTATCTCTACCATATCACTTGCGGCACAGATGTTGAACGACCCGGCGGTAGGAAAGTCACCTGTAATGTTTAAGCATATATCAGGTGTTATAAACGATGAAACTAAACGTCTCCGTTTCCAGGTTGAGAAAGTCTTGCAGATGTCAATGTTTGAACGTCAGAAGGCTACTTTGAAAAAGAAGAAGATAGATGCCAACGAATTGGTCAACGGAGTAATAAATACATTCAGGCTTAAGGTAGAAAGTTGTCATGGAACGTTGGATGCCGAGCTTGATGCTACAGATCCGTTTATATTTGTTGATGAAATGCACTTTACAAATGTGATTTTCAATCTTTTGGATAATGCTGTAAAGTATAAGCGTGCCGATGTTGATATAAAACTGAAAGTAAGAACTTGGAATGAGGCTAATAAGCTGCACATTTCAGTCGAAGATAACGGTATCGGTATTAAGAAAGAAAATTTGAAAAAGATATTTGATAAGTTCTACCGTGTCCACACCGGAAACCTGCATGATGTTAAGGGATTCGGACTTGGATTGGCCTATGTTAAGAAGATTATTTCAGATCATAACGGAACAATACGTGCTGAGAGTGAGCTGAATGTCGGAACTAAATTTATAATTGTATTACCTTTATTTAAAGAAGAATAATATGGACGAAAGAATGCGTATTTTATTGTGCGAAGATGACGAGAATCTTGGCATGCTTTTGAGAGAATATTTACAGGCTAAGGGTTATGAAGCTGACCTGTTCCTGAATGGTGACGAAGGTGTTAAAGGATATCAGAAAGGAAAATATGACATGATTGTGACAGACGTTATGATGCCTGTCAAAGACGGATTTACCATGATTCAGGAAATCAAGCAAATCAATTCGGAGGTTCCGGTTATTTTCCTGACTGCAAAGACTATGAAGGAAGATATTCTTGAAGGATTCAAGATTGGTGCTGATGATTATATAAGCAAGCCTTTCAGCATGGAAGAGTTGACACTACGTATTGAAGCTATCTTGCGCCGTGTAAGAGGTAAGAAAGTTAAGGAAAATACTATGTATAATATCGGTAACTTTACTTTCGATACTCAGAAACAGTTGCTTACTATCGGCGACAAGCAGACTAAGCTTACTACTAAAGAGTCTGAGTTGCTGTCATTGCTCTGCTCCCATGCAAACGAAATACTTCAGAGAGATTATGCGTTGAAGAATATCTGGATTGACGATAATTATTTCAATGCAAGAAGTATGGATGTTTATATTACAAAATTGCGTAAACATTTGAAAGCTGACCCATCTATAGAGATAATCAATATCCATGGTAAAGGATATAAGTTGATTACTCCGGATGAAGAACAGCAGGAAGCTTGATAGAAAATAAAAAGAGGTTGTCCAATCGGGCAACCTCTTTTTATTTTGGCTTTTTGTAATTCCATTTGAGTTTAATCAGTAATACGCTTGTTAATCACAATGTAGCTGATTAATCCTGCGATGATAAGAACCAGTGATGTGCCTAAGATGGCATTGTTGTTTACATTCTCAGTTGCAAAGCATGCAATCAGGATAATAGCTCCGATGATAATCAATATTACTCCCAGATTCTTTAGTAAGCTTTTCATGTGTGTCTTCTATTTTTATGGTTTATTCGTTTCTAGGATACAAATTAAAGCATAATTCTTTACACGTGAAAATTATTTTGCGAAAAAAAATGAAATTCGCACAAATAACATTCTTCTAGTGTATGGTCAGTCTTTGGTATTTGTAAATATTTTACGCAAGACTTCCTGACTTACGCTTAATTCCTCCAAAGTCAATCCTTTTAATGCCTCTTTTAATGTCAGATTTGCCACATACCTTGCTTTGTCTTCAAGCTGCTTTCCGTCTTTTGTAAGATGTATAAGATTGGTTCTTCTGTCTTTTTTGTCTGATATGCGGACTACAAGATGCTGTTTTTCCATGTTGTCTATTAACCTTGTCATACTAGGTTTGTCTTTGAATGTAGCGTTGCATAGCTCCTGTTGTGTAACTCCATCTTTTTCCCATAGAAAAATCAGTACAGTCCATTGCTCCGGTGTTATGTCCAGTCCGTTCATTCTGAAATTTCTTATGAGTTTCCTATTTATGGCAGCAGACACTTTCCCGTTTAAAATGGCGAAAATAAGTTGAATGTCGAAATTAAATTGTTCTATCATATATTATTGTTTATACAACTATGCAAATATACAATTTTTACTCTCAAGTATCATATATGTATGTCTAATTTTTGTCTTTTTGTTTAAGGAAATAGCCGAAAAAGGAGAATTTTTGAGAAAAAAATGACGTATATGCTTGTGTATTAGATAAAAAGTTGTACCTTTGCGCCGCGATTGAAATTTTTTATTAATAATTTAATTAACGAATTAGTATGAATCAATACGAAACCGTTTTCATTTTAACTCCCGTTTTGTCTGACGCTCAGATGAAGGAAGCGGTAGAGAAGTTCAAAGCAATCCTTACTCAGGAAGGTGCTGAGATCATCAATGAAGAAAACTGGGGATTGAAGAAATTGGCTTACCCAATTC
>JAHLFB010000101.1 GCA_018884025.1 Candidatus Phocaeicola faecipullorum | reverse complement strand
CTCATACATCTTGTCATATCCGGAACCTTCACGTTCCATCATTTGCAGGGCATAGCACAGATTGACAAAATGCTCGTTTCTTTTCACTGTTTTATGAAGGATATTTTGAGGCGTTACTCCCAATGGCAATGCTCCTGGATTAACCACTTCAATCCTGTCTGGATGGATATTGATAAAGATATCTCCTCTTACCGTATAAGGACGATGCACCAACGCATTACAGGTCAATTCTCTGACTACCGCTTCGTCATACGCAGGAATTTCCTTGCGGAACAGTCCGTCACTGATTTCATTACTTTCCCTCCAAACAGGCACATTGTTCCAGATTGCTTCAATGATTTCCTGAGGATTCTTGGTAAAGTCATCAATCAGGTATTTCCATACCTTATCCCCATACTGGTCAAACTGGATACACTGCACCACAGGCGCATTCATCAGTCTGCCTCGTTGCGATTGGGTTCCGATAAAAAGCACTCCAAGGTTGGTCATTTTGTCCGACTCTTCCACTGTCAGGAAATAATAATCCAGCAATTCCTTATCCTCTTTCTGCTTGACAAAATCCGACACACGGTTTGAATTCCGCAGATGTTGAAGCAACATTTTCAATTTCTCCCGGTCAGCATCTTTCCAGCTCCATTTGCTTTCCTCATCTTCCCAACGATAATAACCTTTTTCAGCAGAAAGGCGGGTTATGTCATCTCCTGTAAGTGGCCTACTTTCATCACTTACCCGTGTGAAATATTTTCCGGAGGTAGTAGAAGCAGAGGAAGTTCCACGTGCTATATGCAGACGGATATATTGCCCACCGTTTTCATGCGTCAGGATCTCTGCATGGGCAGACACATTATGTGTTTTACCATTTATTTTTTTCTCCAAGTTAATGGCAATATCTTCTGAGACTTTCTGATCTGCCGGTGGTGCATCCGCATCATCTTCTATGCCATAGTCTATCACGCCACCCTGTGCATTACTGAAAGCCACACAGTCTTTCGCCACTTCGTTCCAGTCTGCACTCTTTCCGGTAATCTCACGGAGAGATTTTTTATCGTATAGTGAATTTTCCTCCATAATCTTTTCTTTTTAGTAATCCTATTACCAGTCAGCATTCAAGTATTTTTTGAGCTGTCCGGCATTCAGCACCTCATAGCTTAACAAGCCTGCCTTCTGCAAAGGAGCAATGTTCTTGCCTACCCCGTCATCCAGTTTCGGATCATAACCGCTTGCCAACAGTTCATCTATCTTTTCCGCAAACACTTTCAGTTCTTTCAGCTGCTCTTTCAGTTCTGCAGCTTCAAGCTGACCATTGGCGGTACTGACATCTACACCAGAAAGACGGTCGTTCAAGGCAGTTTCCCTATTGGCTATATAGACACTCTTTATACGGAAGACGGTATCACGACTCCATTTATAGATACTGATATACAGTTCTATGGCATGATGCGGACCACTTGTCAGATGCCATATAAACGGAGTCTTTGGCAGATACATAAAGAGATTCAAATGATCGCTCAACTGTTTGAAGAACTTATCCTGCAAGTACTTATCCAATGGAGTTCCAAGCAACTGAATAATCTGTGAAATCTGTGCCGAATTATATCCTCGCTCCACCAATTCCTGCTCTATACGACCGGTCAACTGTTCTTCACCCATACGCTCTGTCAGTGGGATTACTCCATCATCATCTTTTGCCAATACACTACGAATTACGTCTGTTATCAGTTCAAAAGCCAATACCTGTGTACGTTGAGGCGGCAATATACCAGCATTTTTAAACTGATACCATACTTCTATCGGATTCATCTTATGCTTGATGCAGAATTCTTCCCATCCGTTGTTATTCTGATAGAGTGATTCGAAGTCATCAATATATGGCTGATCTTCGTTTATCTCCAATGAGTCAATATGCTCTAATACTTCTTGAGAAGCAGGGAATTCCGTATTGGTTGACAGCCATTCTTTATAGGCTTCTTTGGCTTGTGAAGAAACACTGTAATCACCAACTGGATACCCCTCTTTATCTAAAATCAATTGTTGATCATGTTTCGACAAACTATATACTTTAAATATACAGAAATTTATATATGACTCATTTAACAATATTAATGTATTTAACCCATTTTCATCCGTATAAAAACTAAAAATACAAGATTTTATATCATTCTCAGATTGAATAGGAGACTGAACAAAACTATATTCAATCATCGAATATTTACATTGAGATGACTTTATTTGAACATTCTGTTTTGATAAAGTTGCAACATTTTTTTCTAAATCAGAAGGTGGATTTGCAAACGGAATTCGTTTAATATCTCCCTGTGTTACATTTACAGTCGGATTTAAACAATCCAACAAATAAATACATAGTAAAGAATTTAAGAATGCCAAATAATAATATATATTCGCAAACTTCTCTGATGGATAAATTCCTGGTCCAGCCCCACTGATAACCTGATTCTGTGGCATATATCTAAACGAACAACCTCTTGATCCACTGCTACAATATGTCACACCCTCTTTCAAATAAAAAACTTCACTGGGCAATTTATTTCCATGAGTTTTTAAATATGTATAAACATCTGGATCATTATATTTTATAATAATCCAATTATTACCATACCATTTACTAAATGGGCCACCTTTTGGATAAAATACATATGGTTTAGACTTATTTTTATCAATAGATATCTCATCAAAAGGCACTTCCCAGAAATATCGTAGAACCCTTTCGTTATTACCTGTTGCACCGCCTTGTCGTATATATAAAACAGAATCCAAATCTTCACTACCAAACTTCTCTCTAAATTCATCAGAAATCCAATAAATAAAAGGATAAGACTTTATATCTTTCAGTTTTGATTGAGGTAGTTGATAGACACGGGCGTTCTGTCTTCCATTACAGAAATCAGTATATGCTTGGCATAACACATCCTTCTTAAACTTTTCTTGTAGATTTGTAGT
>JAHLFB010000100.1 GCA_018884025.1 Candidatus Phocaeicola faecipullorum | reverse complement strand
TTGTCGCCACCACAACCTTCAGATGGACGTCGATACCGCAAGCACGCTGTATCAACTGAGGGAATGTCACTTCTGCCATAACTGATACATTTAGGGTTACACTATACAAAGGTAACTTCAGCTTGACTATTCACATTCTCTTTGGCGTGATTTTTTTATCTCATGGGAATTTCATAATATTATTGTTTTGTTTGTTGCTCATTCTGTTTTGAAATCTATTGCAAAATTACTTCTTTTTGTTCTTTGTGGAGTATGGTAGATTGGCGGCTTCATCTCCCATTTTTTCAAGATATGCATCGTACATGTCAAGAATCCATGCATCATTTTCTTCGGATTCTTTTTGATGAACTTTACCTTCGGGACCTTTGAACCACTCCATGTAAAAATCACTCAATCCAGGATATTTTTTGTCCGTTAAAACAGAATTAACCAATGAGTAAGTATAAACTATTCCATCAGGATCGTTGTGAAAACGTACACCAAAGTAGGTTTTGATTTCTTGACGAGACAGATTTTGACCTGCAGAAGCCAATACATTCCACCAATATGTTGTAGCATTTTTGCCAACCTTATTTACGCAGAATAGTCGTTGGGTAGTATTGTAACGACTACGAAAGTTAGGCCTGGCAAGTGGACGTGATTCCCATAACTGACCTTCCGGATTATTCTCAGTTACTTTGACAAACTTGACGCTGATTATATCATCAGCCGTGTATTCAATCTTTTCATCATCATCAGGGTTATGCGTCATCTTGAACATGTAGTTCGGTTTTCTAAATGGAGAATTTTCTGGCTGCCAGTTTTGATAAATATATCCCTCTACTTTTTCACCTGATTTGAGGGTTACAATAACACGCCTGCTCTCATTGTCCTTTGGATCTTTGGCGCTTGCTGTCTGAAATACGCTGATTACAGACATCATTAGTAGGAATGACAATAAATAGTGTTTCATGACAATATGTGATTAAAATTGTGTTACTAGTCTATTATTTCACATAAAATTCAGAACATAGTTCTATCTTCTTGTAATTACCGTTACCATAATTATCATAGAAAGTCTTTTTTATTCTATATCTACCTGACGTAACCTCATAAATATGTATTGGAAAGCTGAATACCATATATTCAGGGATATTGATTGGCAGAAACTCATCGTCGAATCTCAATACAGGTTCTTTATTTCTGGCTTTAATCCATACGCTGTCTTTCATATACTCCAGCTCCCAGTCGCGTCCGAAACTTAGTTGCCGCTTTTGAGGGTTAAAGACTATGGCATAGACTTCTTTAGTCGATGAATTATAATTCCCTTGAATTGTTTCCATTCTTACTTCCTGTCCTATACTGTCGCTTGACAGGATTGTAGCGTCGCCTGTTGTACCCTGATAATCAGTTGCTTCCTGGTGTTTGTTATCTTTACATCCAATGGATAAAAAGGTAATCAAAGTTATTATGAACAGAAAAAATAAATTACAGTTTTTCATATAAAAATCTTATTTGATTATTCTAACTTGAATTCTGCCGACATATACCATTCCTTCCGGCTGCCGTCAAAACCTATTCTCTTATAGACCTTATATGTCCCTGGCTTGTTGTCGTTAACTAAGTTGTACATATGAGCCTTGAAATTGTAGTCACGACCTTTCTGTATAAGGATACCAACGGAATTCCACACGGTGGAAGTGTTCAGAACAAGCCATTCGTTCCCTTCCTTTCTGGCAATTCCATAGTCAAGTCCAAAAAACAGCATCCGGTCGTTATTGTTGGATATTTTTACCGGAATTTCTTCTGTACCAACAGGGTAAACAGGCTTTTCCGTTCTCATGCTGATGTCCATAGTGTCCGATGTCGTAGTGAAAGGGAGAGGTTCGGTTGGGGTTATCTTTCCGAAATCAAGGGCGGAGTAGTTCAGTATTCTTCTTCTGAACATTTCCTGATACGGCATGGTGTTGTTTATCAGACCAACCGATATCGTATCGCCGTCGTGGAGCTGACATGCGGTTGAGATGTTTTCACGTATGGTATCTGTGCGTGGAAGGCTCGTGACTTTCTTCCACATACTGTCCATCAGCTTGCGGACACCTTTGTTGTCAACCATTTCAAACTCTGTGAATGCTACTTCCGTATCGTCGTTGAACGGCTTGTATATGCGATATTTTCCCTGACGGTTGGGAGTGATGTCGGTATAGATGTGTATGGTCTGCATTCTGACGTTATGGTACGGCGATATTATCCAGAGCATATCCTCACTTATAGGATTTACAGGTAGTGGTTCCCAGGTTTTGTCTTTCTCGTTATAATAGGCTATGCTGTACTCGTCTCCGCAGGTGTACTCTCTGCCTGATTTGTTGGTTATGAACACTGTTATTTCATTTGTCGGGAGAGGGTAGTAGTCGAATTCTGTGCGCAAACTTAAAAGGGCAGGGCTGATTTCCTTGCCTGTGGGGATGTCATTGCAGTAAGGCACGATGGCGGGTATGGAAACTTCCGCACTGTCATGTCTCATGGTATCGGCAAGGACAGTGTCCGCTGCAGTTTCTTTCTGCGGCATAACGGTATCCGCTTGCAGTGTGACGGAATCTGCATGGCAGGATTCTGTTTGTCTTTTCCCTGCATTGTTGCAACCTGTCAGTAGCATTATGAGAGCAAAGAGTAATGTGGTTGTAGTTTTCATCTGGTAACGGATTTTATCTCTTCTAAGATAGATGAAATTTATGATAAAAGCAAGATATATATCAAAATGTTACTATCTTTGTCGTTAGAATGATAAAAAAACAAGTGAAATGATTATTATGGAACATACTTTTAGAAATCTCACGGAGGCTGAGATTGATACACTCATTGCACAAGGGTGTTGTGCTGAGAACTGGTCGGATGTAACTGTAGCCGAAGGCTTTGACGCTTCAAAAGTCTGGCATGTAAGGATGTCCGGCAAGATAAGGATAGGGGAGTTGAACGGCGAGTTTACCCTTGCCGGTGGAGTAAAGAAGTCATCTGGAATAAGAAATGCTACTCTGCATAATGTAACCATAGGCAACGGCTGTTGTATAGAGAATGTAAAGAACTATATCGCGAATTATGTCATTTCGGACAGAGTTTTCATCGAGAATGTTGATTGCATGATTGTGGACAAGCGTTCCACTTTCGGAAACGGTACCGAAGTATCCGTGCTGAGTGAAACCGGTGGTCGTGAGGTTATAATCCATGACAAATTATCAGCTCACGAGGCTTATATAGCGGCCATGTACAGACATCGTCCTGACCTTGCCGCAAAGATGAAATCATTAGTCATGAAATATGCCGACGAGATAGCATCGGAATACGGCTATGTGGGCAACGATGCGATGATTGTAGATACCGGATATATCAAAAACGTGCGTATAGGCAGTTTCTGTAAGATAGAGAGTGCCGGACGACTGAAGAACGGTAGCCTTAACAGCAACGAGAGTGCGCCTATCCACATCGGTTACGGTGTAATCTGCGACGATTTCATCATCTCCAGCGGCTCGCATATCGAAGATGGTACTATGCTGACAAGATGTTTCGTAGGTCAGGCATGCCATATGGGACATAACTATTCTGCGTCAGACTCCCTGTTCTTCTGTAACTGTCAGGAAGAAAACGGCGAGGCTTGTGCCATCTTTGCAGGCCCTTTCACCGTTACCCATCATAAATCGACATTGCTTATAGCCGGAATGTTCTCATTCATGAATGCCGGTTCGGGTTCAAACCAAAGCAACCATATGTATAAGTTGGGTCCTATCCACCAGGGTATTATGGAGAGAGGTGCCAAGACGGCTTCCGACTCTTATATCCTTTGGCCGGCACGTATCGGAGCCTTCTCACTCGTTATGGGACGCCACGTGGCTCATCCTGACACCACCAATCTGCCTTTCTCATATCTTATAGAAGAGAAGAATACCACATATCTTATGCCGGGTGTAAACCTCCGAAGTGTGGGAACTATCCGCGATGCCCAGAAGTGGCCTAAGCGTGACAACAGAAAAGACCCCTGCCGCATGGATAAGGTGAATTACAACCTCCTCAGTCCATATACCATACAGAAGATGTTCAAGGGACGTGAGATTCTGAAAGACCTTGCGAGGGTATCGGGCGAGACATCTGAGACATACTCATATCAGAGTGCGAAAATCAAGAATTCATCTCTCAATAAGGGTATAAAGTTCTATGAGACAGGTATTACCAAGTTCCTCGGAAACTCAGTTATCAAGCGTCTGGAGATAACGGAATTCAAGAGTGACGAAGAAATCCGCGAAAGACTCAAACCTGACACTGCCATAGGTACAGGCGAATGGGTTGATGTATCGGGACTTATTGCTCCTCGCAGCGAGATAGACCGATTGATGGCTGATATCGAATGTGGAGTGCTTGATTCGGTGGAAAAGATAGATGCCCGCCTTACAGAGATGCACAATAATTACTATACTTACGAATGGACCTGGGCATACGGCAAGATGCTTGAATTCTTTGGGCTTGAGGCAGATAAAATCACTAAGGAAGATATTATCAGTATCGTAGAAAAATGGAAAGATGCGGTAATCGGCCTTGACAAGATGGTTTACGAAGATGCGAAGAAGGAATTCTCTCTTTCTGCCATGACTGGATTCGGTGCTGATGGAACAAGAGAAGAGCAAAGGCTTGATTTTGAGCAGGTGAGAGGGTACTTTGAAAGTAATCCTTTCGTAGAAGCGGTATTGGAGCACATAAAGGTAAAAGGCGAATTGGGCGATGAACTGATAGCCAGAATGAACAGAGTAACAGCCTGAAATGTTGTTTTTCTCGTAAAGAATGCTTATATTTGTGTATAAGCGTTATGAATTATGGATCAGTATATTGAATTTGTAGTTAGACTCGTTGTAGCCAGCCTGATGGGCGTTATAATAGGCTTGGAAAGGGAATACCGTTCCAAGGAAGCGGGTTACAGAACTCATTTCCTTGTGGCTTTGGGAAGTGCGCTTATGATGATAGTATCACAATACGGTTTTTCGGAAGTGCTTGAAACTGACCTTGTTAGGCTCGATCCGAGCCGTCTGGCCTCGCAAGTGGTAAGCGGAATCGGTTTCATAGGTGCCGGAACTATAATACTACTTCAGAAACAGATTGTACGTGGGCTTACCACGGCAGCCGGAATATGGGCTACGTCCGGAATAGGTTTGGCTATAGGAGCCGGAATGTATGTAATGGGTATAACCGCAACGGTTTTGTTCCTTATAGGCGTTGAAGTCTTGAATTATTTCTTCAAGGGCATCAGTTTGCGGAGCATGATTGTGGAATTTTCAACATCCAGTCAGGATTCCCTGAAAGATATCTCAGCGTTGTTCAGTTCGAAAAATTTTATCATAAGTTCGTATGATATGGAAGAAAGGACGGACGTCAGCGGTAACAGGATTTATTATGTGAACATGGTAGTAAAAGCCAAGAACATGAATGAAGAAGGAATTCTGTTGATGTTGCTCCATGATTTTCCGGATATAACGGTTCACAGAATTATGTGATTTCAAAACGCTTCGTCATTTCATTTAGAATGACAGTTCATTTTAAATGAAATGACGAAGCGTTCTTATTTTTGAGAATTTTCGTAATCTGATTAGGGTTTTATCTGGTGTCTGTAAACGAACCTATATTTGTTATATAATCGGTATTATGTTTAATTAGATTTTTGGGAAAATAATCATTGTTCCCTACTTATCAATATTTGGCAGGAAAATACACTTTCTATAAACCTC
The DNA here is from genome assembly GCA_018884025.1 of Candidatus Phocaeicola faecipullorum. Lineage (GTDB taxonomy): Bacteria > Bacteroidota > Bacteroidia > Bacteroidales > Bacteroidaceae > Phocaeicola > Phocaeicola faecipullorum. The sequence goes on along the minus strand of JAHLFB010000100.1, from coordinate 14,475 downwards.
TGAGAATTCGATTTTATGAAAAAAGAATGCTCCAGTCCGTAAATTTTGAATTCTCACGGTCTGGAGCATTACTCTTTTATATGATGATATACTTTTTATGTTGTCAGCATTTTACTTTCAGTCCTTCCAATACTCTGCGCATTTCTTCGTATGTAGTAATTCTTGTAGGAACAAGTGGCAGACGCAAACGGTTTTCAATCATTCCCATCATGCTGAGCATTGCTTTAACTCCTGCAGGATTTCCGTCAACGAACAGAAGTTTGAACAGTTCGGTGAACTGGTGATGTATTGTGAGAGCGCTGTTGTAGTCGCCTGCAAGCGCAAGTCTTGTCATGCGGCTGAATTCTCTTGGGAACGCGTTTCCTATCACTGAAATCACACCTACAGCTCCGAGAGTAATAAGCGGGAAAGTTATTCCGTCGTCGCCGGAGATTACATCGAAGTTTTCCGGTTTCTTCTTGATTATCTCGTCCATCTGCGAGATATCGCCTGATGCCTCCTTGATGGCTACTATATTGTCGAAATCATGAGCCAGTCTGAGTGTTGTGGCAGCTGTCATGTTTACTCCTGTACGTCCCGGAACGTTGTATAGAACGATTGGGAGTTTTGTTGACTGTGCAATGGCTTTGTAGTGCTGGTATATACCTTCCTGTGACGGTTTGTTGTAGTATGGCACTGCAATGAGCAATGCATCTACCCCTGTCATATCATCATTTTTTATTGTGTCGATAACAGTCTGAGTACAGTTGCTTCCTACACCAAGAAGTATAGGCACACGTCCGTTAACACGTTCTATTACAAGTGATTTGATTTTCTTTTTTTCTTCGGCTGTCAATGTCGGAGTCTCTGCTGTAGTTCCTAAAACACAGAGAAAATCTATACCGTTCTGCACCTGATATTCTACCAGTCTGAGCAGTGCATCATAATCTACGCTTCCGTCTTCTTTGAATGGCGTGATTAGTGCCACTCCCATTCCTTTCAATCTTTTTCGTATCATAATTTAATGAATTCCTCGTTTGTGGATTACAAATGTACTAATATTTTCAATTAAAACTATTTTTCTATCACTTTTTTTGGATAAGTTGATTAATTTTTGAATTAAAACAATTCCAACTGTATATTAGGATTTGCTTTTTTCGGTGTTTCTTCTGGTGTTTCCGCAGCAGGCGTTTCTACTGGTAAATCAACTTTCTCCTCGCTTTTCGCGGCATTTTCTATCAGAGACAGGAATTCCGTCTCGTTCATGATTTTTATTCCGAGCGTTTTTGCCTTTTCGAGCTTGCTTGGCCCCATATTCTCACCTGCAAGGATGAAGCTTGTTTTCTTCGATATGCTTCCCACGTTCTTTCCGCCATGCTTTTCTATAAGTTCTTTGTATTCGTCGCGTGAGTGTACGGCAAATACTCCGCTTATTACGATGGACTGTCCCTCAAGTACGTTGGATGCGGCAGAAACTTCTTCCGGAGCCATTTCCATCTTGAGCCCTGCCTGTTTCAGGCGTTCCACAAGTTTACGGTTCTTTTCGCTGCTGAAGAAATGGATTATGCTCTCGGCTATTTTCTCCCCTATCTCGTCGATGGCGACAAGCTCTTCTTCAGTGGCCGACATAAGCGCGTCGATATTCTTCAGCGAACGTGCCAGTTTTTTGGCGACTGTCTCGCCTACAAATCTTATTCCCAACGCGAAGAGTACACGCTCAAATCCTACCTGACGTGATGCTTCAAGTCCGGCCATGATGTTCTGTGCCGATTTCTCTCCAAATCGTTCAAGTCGTGCTATGTCCTGTTCGCGAAGTTCATACAGGTCGGCAGCGTTCTTTATCATTCCTTCCTGGTAAAAAAGGTCAACAGTTTCAGGTCCTAGGCCTTCTATGTTCATAGCCTTACGGCTTATGAAATGTTCTATCTTTCCCTTTATCTGCGGAGGGCACGAATCTTCGTTAGTGCAGTAATGTGCCGCTTCGTCCTCAAATCTGGTGAGCGGTTCGCCACATTCAGGACAGTGTGTAATAAACTCTACAGGCTTGCTGCCCGGTATGCGTGATGAAACATCCACTCCGGTTATTTTAGGGATTATCTCACCGCCTTTTTCTACATAAACCATGTCTCCTTCGTGCAGGTCAAGACCGGCTATGATATCAGCGTTGTGAAGGGATGCACGTTTCACGACGGTTCCGGACAACTGTACCGGATCGAGGTTCGCCACAGGAGTGATGGCTCCCGTACGTCCTACCTGGTATGTGACTTTCTGGAGTTTTGTAAGAGCTTTTTCAGCCTGGAACTTGTATGCTATGGCCCATCGTGGCGACTTAGCCGTATATCCGAGGCTTTTCTGCTGACGTAGGGAGTTCACTTTCAGCACTATACCGTCGGTAGCGACAGGCAGGTTCTTTCTTTCCGTATCCCAGTATTTGATGAAATCGAACACTTCCTGCAGAGTCTTCACTTTCCTTGTGGCATCGGAAATCTTGAAGCCCCATTTGCGGGCTTCCTGCAGGTTTTCGTAATGACCGTCGCAAGGCAGATTGTCGCCCAGAAGATAATATAGGTATGCGTCGAGCTTTCTTGACGCCACTACAGACGAGTTCTGCTGTTTCAGCGTACCTGACGCTGCGTTTCGCGGATTGGCAAACAATGGTTCTTCGCGTGCCTCGCGTTCTCTGTTCAGTGCCTCGAATACGTCCCACGGCATCAGTATCTCGCCTCGTATCTCAAAATTCTGCGGATAATTGTCGCCTTTCAGTACAAGAGGGATGGTGCGTATGGTTTTCACATTGTTTGTCACGTCGTCCCCCTTCACTCCATCACCGCGTGTTACGGCACGTACAAGTTTTCCGTTCTCGTATGTAAGAGAGATTGACGTTCCGTCGAATTTCATTTCGCAGCAGATTTCAAAGTCCTCGTTAAGCGACTTCCTTACTCTCTCATAAAATTCGGTAACTTCCTCCTCGGAATATGTATTTCCCAATGAAAGCATAGGATATTTGTGTTCCACCTGCACGAAATCATTGCTGATGTCGCTTCCCACTCTCATGGTAGGCGAATTCATGTCGGCCACTTCGGGGTGTTTTGCTTCAAGGTCCTGAAGCTCCCTCATGAGACGGTCGAACTCCATATCGCTTATCACCGGGGCGTTTAGTACGTAGTAATTGTAATTGTGCGTGTGAAGTTCCTCACGCAAACGGTATATTCTTTCTATTTCAGATTCTGCCATAATGTAATTGGGTTAATAATGCAAATTTAGCAAAAAAACTTGTCTTGCATCTATATGGAACGGTGGATTATTCTTATTTTTGCATTTTGTAAAAGAAACTAAGATTTTATTATGAGAATAGACATTATAACTGTACTTCCCGAAATGATAGAAGGCTTCTTCAACTGCTCGATAATGAGCCGTGCGCAGAAGAAAGGAATAGCCGAGATACATATACATAATCTGCGTGACTATACCGAGGACCGTTACCGCCGTGTGGACGATTATCCTTTTGGCGGATGTGCGGGCATGGTGATGAAGATTGAGCCTATTGACCGTTGCATTTCGGCGCTTAAGGAGCAGAGACATTATGATGAAATAATATTTACAAGTCCCGACGGAGAGAAGTTCGACCAGCCTATGGCAAACACTCTTTCGTTGAAGGAGAACATTATGATTCTTTGTGGTCATTTCAAGGGTATAGACTATCGTATCCGCGAGCATTTCATAACCAAGGAAATCAGTATAGGCGACTATGTGCTTACGGGTGGCGAGCTTGCCGCTGCGGTTATAACCGATGCCATTGTGCGTATTATTCCGGGAGTGATTTCCGATGAGCAGTCGGCATTGTCCGATTCTTTCCAGGACAATCTGCTTGCACCTCCGGTTTATACCCGTCCGGCAGAATACAAAGGTTGGAGAGTTCCGGACATACTTCTTTCCGGTCATGAAGCCAAGATTCGTGAGTGGGAGTTCCAGCAGTCGCTGGAAAGGACGAAGCGTTTGCGTCCGGACTTGCTGAAGGATTGATTAAAACGCCTAGGCGTTTATAAAATAGCCATACCAAGGCCTTCTGAAATGTGTCTTGATATGGCTGTTATTTTTACCATTCTATGTAGTCTTTCGATGGTTTCCATGTCCCCAGTTTCCACCACCGCTTTTGCAGATAGTCATTGGAGAAGTATATTTCACCTAAGACAGGCATGTACTGTGATTTTAAGCGACCGCTTGCCTTACGCACCAGGCAGCCGTTGTCAAGGCGTTCCAATTGCAGGATTCTTCCGTTCAAGTCTGTATAAATTTTTATTCCGGAATATCTTCCGTTGTCTGTTTCCTTAATTTTCCGCAGAAGCGGTATGGAATCGTTTTCCCTGTCAGGGATAAGGAGGCGGATACATTCCTTTGTTACACCTGCCGTATCTTTTCTGAATATCAAGTTAGAATAACATTTCAGTTCGTAATCCATTCCTGTGAATATGTTTCGCTTGGTCATGGAGTATGCGCTTTTTACAGGCACTTCGGCGTATGATATTCCGCCTTTGGTATAGCAGGATAACGTATTCCAGTCAGGATTAAGTTCATAGTGAGGAAGCATTCGCCCGGCTATATATTCATCGTCGCTTAGTTTTCGCAGTATGGAGAGATTTTCTTCATGACACCTCTTAAGTTCGGTAGCTGTAAGCATACTTATTTCTGCCGTTTCTGGCGATGCCGGCTTTTCGCTTTTATCTCCGGAAGTCTCATTGCCGTTCCATAAGTCGTATGATACATCCGTAAGCATTTGGTATGAATATATCTTCGGGTCGTACCGCTTTTCGTTTTTCAATACGAACTTTCCGTTTTCTGCTTTGTATGTACGGTCTATTCTTGTTCCGTAAAAGTCCGGAAATTCTTCTGCTAACGGCAATGATATTCCCTTGTCTTCCGGCTCTATTGATATAACTATTATATCTCCGTTTTTCTTTACGTAGAATTGTTTCACTACAGTACCCCGATTTGACATGACTTTCCCTATAAGCACATCGTATATCTTTCCGCTTTTGTCAATCATCAAAAGTTCTTCCGTGCTTAGTCCGGCAGATTGGACTATCGTATTCAGCAATATATAAGTAGTACCTGGGATTTTTATCTTTGATATGACCTTAGGCTGTCCGAGATAGCTGTCGGGATAAACGAATTCTGTACACTGGATGTTGGAATACACTTTTGTCGGGATTGCGTCGTTTACTATTGAAATCCTCATCGTACTCTGTCCCAGTTCCTTTGGACGGAAGTACGGTAGCTTGTAGTCTGGCGTGATTTGCAATACGCTTGTTATTGGCTGATGGTAATTATCGGCATTGTATTCTGTTGTTTTGGTCTGCTTTTCAGGAGGTAACAATACATTATTGCTTGCCTGTTTCTTTATGCTGACGCAAGATACTGTCAATACTATGCTGATGATTAATAAGATGACGTTCTTCATATTTAAGAATTTAAGTAACTGAATAATCCACAAGATTTTTTATCTTGTGGATTATATTATCTTGGTTATACTTCCAGAGCACCTATTATATCGCGTACAGATGAGTATCCGTGACGGTCAAGATAGTCATTTATACCTTCTGCCACTTTCACAGTGATGGCCGGATCGATGAAGTTAGCAGTACCTATCTGAATGGCTGTAGCTCCTGCGAGCATGAATTCTACAGCATCCTTCCAGTTCATGATACCACCGAGGCCGATAACAGGAATCTTTACCGCTTTAGCTACCTGCCATACCATTCGCAAAGCGATAGGTTTAACTGCGGCACCGCTCATACCACCTGTTACTGTTGACAGCACCGGTTTGCGCTTTTCAGCGTCAATAGCCATACCCAACAGAGTGTTGATAAGCGAAACGCTGTCTGCTCCCGCGCCTTCTGCCGCGCGTGCTATTTCTGTAATATCTGTCACGTTAGGCGAGAGCTTTACTATAAGTGTCTTGCTGTAAACATCTCTTACTGCTTTTACTACTTCTGCAGCACCTTTTGCTGTAACTCCGAAAGCCATACCTCCCTGTTTTACGTTAGGGCATGAGATGTTAAGTTCTATCGCCGGAATATTCTCCAGTTCGTTAATGATGCGTGCTGTCTCCGCATAATCTTCAATCTGCGAGCCTGACACGTTTACTATCATGTTTGTCTTGATGTCCTTTATCTTCGGGTAAATGTTTTCCACGAAATAATGTACACCCTTGTTCTGCAGTCCCACGGCATTCAGCATACCCATAGGAGTTTCCGCCATACGTGGATATGGGTTACCTTCACGATGGTGAAGAGTGGTACCTTTTACTATTATACCTCCAATCTTTTCCAGGTCAACAAAATCCTCGAATTCCAGACCGTAGCCGAATGTACCCGATGCTGTCATAACCGGGTTCGACATGTTCAGCTTTCCTATGTTTATACTTAAATCTGCCATAATAATTTCTTATAATTAAATACCGGACCTTCTTTACATACGCACACATGACCTTCCTGTGTGTTCTCAACGCAACACAGACATGCGCCTACACCACATGCCATGGTGTTTTCAAGCGATACTTCGCATTCGATGTCGTTCTCCTTTGCATATTTGGCAACGGCCATCATCATTGGTTTCGGACCACAGGTGTAAATCATGTCGAACTTGGTTGTCTTCAGAACGCTGTGCATAGTTACATAACCTTTTTCACCGGCCGAGCCGTCTTCTGTAGTGGTATATACATCGCCCAAAGCAGCGAACTGTTCCAACTGCAGAAGGTCGTTTGCCGAACGTGCCCCAAGCAGGAACACAGGTTTGCAACCCATCTTCTTCAGAGCTTCACCCAGGTAGAGCATAGGTGCAGTTCCCACACCTCCACCTACGAGCAGGAGTTTCTTTTCCGTATTCTCCGGAAGCGTGAAACCGTTTCCCAGTGGGAGAACAACGTTCACCGTGTCACCTTTTACTACAGTAGCGAGTTTGCGTGTTCCGTCGCCTACAAGCTGAACAAGGAACCACACCTCGTTTGTGGTACGGTCAACATAATTGATTGAGATTGGACGGCGTAGAAAAGTCGTGTTTGAGCCGTCGATACGAATTTCGGCAAACTGTCCCGGAAGCATTTCAGGAAGCGGCGCATCCTGGGTCAGCTTGATGAGAACATAATTATTGTGCAAACGAATGTTCTCTGTAACCTTTAAGTCTAAAATGTATTTCTTCATAAAAATAGGGTAAATTCGTTTTATAATGCAAAGATACGAATTTACCCCGGATATTTTGGTCGTATGTTTATTTGTTTTCAGGCTTAAACACCTCAAAAGTGCCGTTATCGTAGAAAATTCTTATTTCAGTGATTTTCGGTTGTGGCTTTTCTATGTATTTAATAACCTCTTTCTCAGTGCTTTGAGGCTGGTAAACCGGCGCTTCTGACGGCTTCTCCTTGCGAAAATCAAAATAAAACTGCCCACTGCCCGTATTTTCCGGATTCTCAGCGTTTTCAAAAAGGGGCATATTCTCTTTTTCCGGTGCGTTGTCGTAGCTGTTCAGTGAGGTGTCGCCGTTTCTGCCGCTGTCTGCCGCATACATGTTTCCTTCGCCATACATAATCCAATTGAGACTGATTTCAGGAAATGACTTATGTATGCGTTTCACCACATCGAGACTCGGATTGTTTCTCCCGCTAAATATATGGGATAACGAAGATGTGGAAATTCCTATCTTCTCGGCAAACTCAGCATTGCTTAATCCTGTTTGCCGCATTATTTGGATTATTCTGTCCTTCATTTACAAATGGAATTATAGATTTCTAATTCGTTACAAAGGTAAATATAATATTTTACAAAAGCAAATACATATTTGTAATTGTAAAATATACAAATGTATTTACATTTGTCATTTGTAAACAAAATATATGATTTACATATGTATATTACTTAAACCTTTATTTGTGATTATTTATCTAATACCTTGATATATTGTTACTTATATTCGTGTGTATCTGTATATATGCCATATGTAAGGTTGTAACAACCGATATACATAAATATGATTAAAGTATTTTATGTAAAATGACTGATAATACCCTAGTTTATAGACGTATATATTGAAATATTAGCGTTGTATATACATTCATTTACAAAAATAAAGTCAGATGGATTGTGTATCGTACAAACGTATTCCCTACCCTATTACATTTGTATAAGTGCTTACATAAGTGTATTTAACTGGATTTGTATTTACATATGTATGGTGTTAACATTTGGATTTTACAGAAATAAATCACTTCCATTATTACATATGTAAACTATAGATATAAATTTATTACCCAATCGCTGAGAATTTAAAATTTGTGTCCAAATGTATAATCGTCCGTAAATTTTTAATTCTCGCAGTGGTTTATTTGTAAAAACAAAAAAGGCTTTACCCATTAAAGATAAAGCCTCCTATAAGATTTACTTTCCTATAATATTGATTGAAATGTCAATGCAGAATGAAATAGACGAGTTCTCTTAGCAGTTCTCCCTGACTTAAGGATACATTACCTATTCCTTTTGATTTTGCGTCACAGAGCCTTATTTGCGTTATTATGTTCATAGTCTTCACTCCTGAGTATGCCTTCATTCCAGCCAGATATTCTTTTGCCTGCCATGGCGACTTCAGTCCCAGGTAAGCAGCCACCCCGTTGTCCGATCTTTCCGGTGCGTAATATGCCACCATCAGATTTGAGAAATAGTTGAACAGAATAGTCAATGTAGGCTGTATCGGATTGTTCTTCGGGTTGTCGTTGAAGTATTTCACTATCTTGTTTGCCTTCAGCGTATCTCTTGCTATGAGCGCGTTTTTCAGTTCAAAGTTGTTGTAATCCTTGCTGATGCCTATGTTTCTTTCTATTTCTTCCGGAGTAATTCTGTTCTTCCCGGCAGGCATGGTTATAATCAGTTTGTCTAGCTCGCCAGCCATCCTGTTCAGGTCGTTGCCCACGAAGTCCGCCATCATCTCTGCCGCCTTGTCCTCAATCTCCATCTTGCGTCTTTTCAGATAGGTCGTGATGAACGCCGGCAGCATGTTTTCCTTTAGTTTCTTTGACTCGAATACAACGCCTTTTTTCTCTATTTCCGCCACTATTTTTTTTCTCTTGTCCATAGTGCCGTGCTTGTAGCAAATCACCAGAATAGTCGATTCCAGAGGTTTCTGCAGGTAGAAAGACAGGTCGTCCCATGCCCTGATGTTTTGCGCCTCCTTTACCACCACAACCTGGTGTTCCGACATCATCGGATAGCGTTTGGCATTGTTCACTATGCTGGCAACGTCGGTGTCAAGACCGTACATTATCGTCAGATTGAACTCCTTTTCGTTTTCGTCAAGTGCCTTTTCCACTATATAGTCTGAAATTCTGTCTATGTAGTAGTCTTCTTCTCCCATCAGCAGATACACTGGCGCAAACTTGCCGTTCTTTATGTTTTTGGCTATATCTTCGTATGTCATGATGTCTTCTTTTCTATTTTAACTCTTGTCTGTTTTACCTTTTCGTGCGGTTTTATTAACTTTGTTCCTGATAAATTTCCGTTACAAATAAGTACGGTTACTCCACAATTAATGCAAATATACGAAATGTTATCATTAAACCTGCCATCAGCGACGCTTAAAATTGCCGATAAGGACGGCAAGAGATATATATTGGACATTCTCCGCAAGAGATACGTAGCCTTGACTCCCGAAGAATGGGTGCGCCAGCACTTTGTACATTATCTGATAAACCATATGGGATATCCTTCCGGACTCCTTGCCAACGAGGTGAGCATAAAGCTTAACGGAACTTCCAAGCGCTGTGATACGGTTTTATACTCTACTTCCTTGTCTCCACGGATGATTGTGGAGTACAAGGCTCCAGTAGTGAACATAACTCAGGAAGTGTTCAATCAGATTTCAAGGTATAATATTGTACTCAGGGTAGATTATCTGATAGTTACCAACGGCATCACTCACTATTGCTGTAAGGTTGACTATGAGAACGGCAAATGTACGTTCCTTCCGTCTGTTCCTCACTATTCCAAGTTGAGATAAAACAAAGCAGGACCGTAAAAATGTTTTACAATAAACATCTACGGTCCTGCTTTATATCATTTATTGGTTAATTCTTGAATTATTCCTGGCTTGCTGAAGTTCTTGTTCTTCTTGTTGGTTTTGTTTCCTTTACTTCAGTTTCTGCCGGTACTACACCAGCCAGTTCTGGGTCAACCATTATACGTCCGCAATATTCGCATACGATGATTTTCTTTCTCATACGAATATCCAGTTGTTTCTGTGCCGGAATTTTGTTGAAACATCCACCGCAAGCGCCTCTCTGTACGTAAGTGATTCCAAGTCCGTTGCGTGAGTTAGCTCTGATACGTTTGAATGCCTGAAGAAGTCTAGGTTCGATACCGCTCTCGATAGTTTTAGCGTTTTCTCTCAGTTTTTCTTCTTCCTGTTTTGTTTCGGCTACGATTTCGTCCAGCTCGTTTTTCTTGTCTTCAAGGTCTTTGGTTCTTTCTTCAAGAGCGTTCTGGCTCTTTACTATTTCCTCTTCCTTAGCCTTGATTGAAGCGTTTGCTTCTTTAATTCTCTTTTCGTTCAGCTCGACTTCCAGTGACTGGAACTCTATTTCTTTTGTCAGGACGTCATATTCGCGGTTGTTTCTCACGTTGTCCTGCTGAGCCTTGTATTTCTCTATTGAAGCCTTAGCAGATTCAATATCAATTTTTCTTGTAGCTACGTTCTGCTTCAGTTCCTCTATTTCAGCTTTGATTTTTTCGATACGAGTGTTCAGACCTGTAATTTCGTCTTCAAGGTCTCTTACTTCAAGCGGCAACTCTCCTCTAAGGGTTTTGATTTTATCCATTTCGGAAAGTATTGTCTGCAGTTTGTACAGTGCAGTCAGCTTCTGTTCAACGCTGATTTCCGAAAGGTCTTTTTTTGTTTCTTTAGCCATAGTTTTATAAATATTTAATTGGGTTCGTATTAATTCTGGTAAGTTCGATTCTCAGTGCAGGGAATTTCTTGTGGAGTATGTCCCTCAATATTTCCTTTGTATATTGTTCGCTTTCGTAATGTCCTATTTCCGTAGCCAGTATTCTGTCTTCATAATAGAAATAGTCATGATACTTTATTTCTCCTGTCAGGAATGCGTCTGCATGTTCCTTTACGGCCTTTTCCATGAGGAATGCTCCCGCTCCTCCGCATATCGCTACTTTTGATATCAGTCTTCCGGTCAGTTTCGTATGTTTCACACATCCCGCCTCGAAAGTTTTCTTCACATGCTTCAGAAATTCGGTCTCCGTCATAGGTTCTTCAAATTCTCCCACAGCTCCGGCTCCGGCAGTAAGCCATTCCGTTACCGGCAGTCCGGCGTTGTCTCCGTCGTCTTCCGGTTTGTCCTGCTGCATATATTCTTTCGGTTCCAGCACCCTTACATTTTTCAGTCCGATTTTCTCGGCTATTTTGTAGTTCACTCCGTTAGGTGCGTTGTCCAAGTTTGTGTGCATCGAATATACGGCTATTTCGTTTTTTATTGCCTTTATGATACACCTTTCCGTATAATCCTTACCGGTTATCGACTTATAGCCTTTGAACATCAGCGGGTGATGCGAAATAATCAGGTTTACCCCCTGGTTTATAGCCTCCTCCACCACGTCTTCAGTGACGTCCAGACACAACAAAGCCCCTGTAGCTTCCACGTCTGTCAATCCAATTTGCAGTCCGGCATTGTCAAAACTGTCCTGCAAAGGCAGAGGCGCGAATATCTCAAGGGCGTCAATAATCTCCTTAATTTTCATGCTTCGCAAAAATTTTCATGCAAAGATATTAATTTTCTGCGATATTTTCATGATTGAAGACTACTTTTTATTGTTTTGGGCTGTCAGACACAGAATCTTCTGTATGAATTCAGGTGAAATCCCGTTTCAGAGTACAATTTTCTCCAAATCATCCGGAACATATACATTGCCCGAAAACTCCTTCCGAGCTTCGGCCGTATATCGTTCTTTCCGTGTCTCAAGAGTCTTGTCCTCAGTATGATACAGCAGCAAATTCTTCACGTTCAGTTTTGAGGCAAGCCGTCCAGCGTCAAGAGCCGTGCTGTGATGTTTCTCGTATGGCTTGAACCGCTCACGGTCGTCATACAGGCAGAAAGCTTCGCATAGCAGCCAGTCTGCTCCTGCCACATAGTCGTGGTTTATCTCATTGTAAGGTTCATCGCCAAGGCATACCAGTTTTTTTCCGTCGGGGAGTATGGTCCTGAAACCGTACTGCTTTTCCTTTGTTGAGGCTATATCGAAACACTCCAGGGTAAATCCTCCTGCCTCAAAACTCATTCCGTTATCCACAGTGTGCAGCTCTATACCGTTGCCCAGTCTGGCTACAATCTTAGTCGGCAGTGTCATACTGCAAATCCAGTCTAGCACATGTATAGCCTTGTCATGCCCGTAAATATGGAATGTCCCGCTATATTTTCCTGCCTGCATCTGTTGGGCTATTACCCGCACTATCCATACCGCTCCCAGTATATGGTCGGTGTGCGCATGAGTAATGAACATGGCATGAATGTCAGTTAGGGCTATGCCTACCTTTTCCAGTTGTACCAGTATCCCGTTGCCTCCTCCCGCGTCAATGAGCAGTGTGCTGTCCTGATGCCTGATTGCAAAACAAGTATTGTAACACCGTGTTACGGCGGCGTTTCCCGTACCCAACATGATGAGTTCCGTAGTTTTGTCTGTTTTCATTATATTGTTTTTATGAATGCGATTATAATAAAAAAGGCAACAAATATCGGTCTTCTTTCCGTCAGTCCTGATATTTGTTGCCCTGAATATAATAAGGTTATGTGTTACCAGCGATTAGTATGCGCGTGCAAACAATACGCGGCGAGCCGACGGTTTGCCTGTCACCATATCTACGCCCGGAGTAAGGCTTTCTTCGTCAGCTTCAAAAGGCAGACATCTGATGGTAGCCTTAGTTTCTTCCTTGATACGTTCTTCTGTTTCGGTAGTGCCGTCCCAGTGTGCAAGGATAAATCCGCCTTTTTCAATCTGTTCCTTAAATTCATCGTAAGTATCAACCTTCACGATATGTTCGTTTCTGAATTTAAGAGCTTTCTGGTAGATGTTCTCCTGAATTTCCTCAAGCAGATTCTTTACATATTCTTCTATGCCGTCGCAAGAGCGTGTCTCTTTCTCCAGTGTATCGCGGCGCATGATTTCCATTGTATTGTTTTCCAAATCACGTCCACCCATAACGAGACGTACAGGAACACCCTTAAGCTCGTAGTCGGCGAATTTGAATCCAGGACGCTTGTTGTCAGCGTTGTCATATTTTACAGAGATACCCATGCTTCTCAGTTTGTTCACGATACCGTCCACTTTCTCGTTAATCTGGTTCAGCTGTTCTTCGTTCTTGTAGATAGGAACGATAACCACCTGTATAGGAGCCAGATGTGGAGGCAATACCAGACCGTTGTCGTCAGAGTGAGTCATGATAAGCGCACCCATCAGACGTGTTGATACTCCCCATGAAGTAGCCCATACATAATCCAGCTTGTTGTTCTTGTCAACGAACTGTACGTTGAATGCCTTGGCGAAGTTTTGTCCCAGGAAGTGTGAAGTACCGCACTGCAGAGCCTTACCGTCCTGCATCAAGCCCTCGATGGTGTAAGTGTCAAGAGCTCCGGCGAAACGTTCGTTGGCTGATTTCACACCTTTTATTACAGGTACGGCCATGAATTTTTCAGCAAAGTCGCCATAAACGTGCAGCATCTTCTGTGCTTCAGCTTCAGCTTCTTCTTTTGTAGCGTGTGCTGTATGACCTTCCTGCCACAGGAACTCTGCTGTGCGGAGGAACAGTCTTGTACGCATCTCCCATCTCATTACGTTTGCCCACTGGTTGCAAAGTATAGGCAGGTCTCTGTATGAGTTAATCCAGTTTTTGTATGTACTCCAGATAATAGTTTCCGATGTAGGTCTGATAATCAGTTCCTCTTCCAGTTTTGCGTTAGGGTCAACTATGACTCCCGATCCGTCTTCTGCGTTTTTCAGTCTGTAGTGTGTCACTACCGCGCATTCCTTGGCGAAACCTTCCACATGTTCAGCTTCGCGGCTCAAATATGATTTCGGTATCAACAGCGGGAAATATGCGTTCACGTGTCCTGTTGCCTTGAACATATCGTCCAGTTGTCTCTGCATTTTTTCCCAAATGGCATATCCGTAAGGTTTTATCACCATACATCCTCTCACTGGCGACTGTTCAGCCAGGTCTGCCTTTACAACGAGGTCGTTATACCATTGTGAATAGTTCTCACTTCTTTTGGTAAGTTCTTTCAGTTCTTTAGCCATAGCTATTTATGTTTTTTAATATTTTTGGTTTCAAATACACTTTATGGAATTTACATAAAGTCAAATGTTTATGAGTGTGCAAAATTAATAAAAAAAGAGGGTGTGTCAAAATGCATACCCTCTTTTTTTTATGACAAAGCCCCGACTTTCCCAA
>JAHLFB010000099.1 GCA_018884025.1 Candidatus Phocaeicola faecipullorum | reverse complement strand
AAGTGGCAAGCGTCAGGTTCCAGCCTTCTGCCCGCCATATCTCACGCAGCTTCACCAGTCCTTCCACAACTTTTTGCCGTTGCGCCTCATTCAGTTCTGCCGTTTCCACATTCTCTTTGGTAAAACAGGAAGTCTCCTTTATCAGATTGCTTTGCACTTTCCGATAAGCCTTCACGTCCACAAAGCTGAACACCAACTTATCGGTATATCCTTTCAGTTGATTGCCTATCTTCCAGATCCGGTTCAGCAAGGTACGGGGCGTAATAAAAGGAGTAAGAATCAGCGGGTCAAACCTCCAGATTACCCGTTCATGCCCAATCTGTTCGGATAACTTGCGGAATGTCTCTATCCGCTGTTCCACATTCGGCACGTTCGGCTCGAAACCTTCCCGCACATAATCGTTCAGCGTCACTTGGAAATAATAATGAATTCCCCGTTTATCCAACTGAAATAAATAAGGTAAGATAGGCTCCGGATTCTTCGTCCAAAACACTACAACCTTACACCGATTGAACGACACATACATCTTCTGCCTATTGAACGGATTCATCCATACACAATACCCCTTAGCCAAACGGTTGAAGAACCATTTGGCATAAAAGGCTGGTATGTCCGTAGAACGGCTGGCGGAGATAATGACCGGAGCGGTTGCTTCTACCTGTTTGCCGGAATCGGTGGTTATCTTATCTTTTCCCATATCGACCGAATTTTCTACAAAGTTGCAAAAATCGGATTGAAATTCAAACTTCATCAGTGAAATTATAAATTTTCAAATATCGTTCAATTATCCGCCAAAGCATATCTTTCCGCGTTAATCCTTCTATGTATCGAGGTGGAATGGCATCATATCCATACTTGGCTCCCAGTAAACTGCCTGCGACCGCACCATTTGTATCGGCATCGCCTCCTTCATTCACTATTGCCAGCAGTCCTTCTTCAAAACTTGTGGCATGATATATGCACCATATCCCTGCCGCCATAGTCTTTAATGTATATCCCATGCTTGCTTCATCGTCCAAGTCCAAGCCTTTCAATGTATCCGCCTGCGCCAACTTCAAGTAAGGTTCTATCCGCTCATCATATCGCCTGCCGATTCTTATCAGTTTTTCTAACGGCAAAAGTCTTTCTTCGTAAACCAAAGAATGGATAAGTGCAGAAATGATGACGGAAGCTCCTACGCACCGAGGGTCAGCATGCGTAAGCCGGCAAATGTCGGCGGCATGTTTCTCTACATCCTCTTTCAGCAGCCCGACTACAGAAGTACGCATGACCGCACCGTTCGATGCGCTTTTCTTGCCCGACATGTTCCAGACCAATTCCGCCGCTTGTTGAGGCTTTTCTACATAATCCCCTAAACACAATACTTTGTATGTGTGCCTGCCGATTCCCATTGGATGCTGCAAGAACCATTGCTTAAAGTTCTGGGCCATGTCAGGCAAATCCACTCCTTTATTCTTTACGATACTTTCGGCTATACACAACATCATATCCGTATCGTCCGTCCAACTTCCTTTTTCCCATCTCGACCGATGATAATCCTGCACGATTTGAGCATAATCATTTAATCCATCAGGATAATGCTTGCTCACTTCCGCCTTGGTCATAAACTCCGTTCCTAACCCTAAAGCATCTCCTATGGCTTGACCGAAGAAGGCTCCTTTTAATTTGTCTTCATTCATTTTTCTACATTTGACACAAGAACCTTGAGGGTAAGCTCTATCCTTTTTCAAACGGATTTTCCATTGTTCATTATCAGCCTTTTCTGTAGCTATTACACTTTCTGCATTCACTTTCGTTTCTATATAAAGCGTTGCTGTTTCTTTAATGTCTTAACATACTTGTCGCATTTACATGTCATATAACTTTTCCAAATCACTAATAACCTCATCATTTAATATCGGTTTGAACAATTTGTCAAACATGCTTTGGTTTCCTTTTAGACCCTTGGATTGTTCCGGTTCCGGCAATAGAGCATGTTTCCTCAATAACAGTTGCACCAAAGGAAATGTCCATTCTATCCGTGGATTCAGTTCCATAGCTCCCCAATTCAATTCATCTTGATGTTCCAAGACGAATGATTCTTGAAGAGGCAAATAAGAATACAATTCGTATATATTATTGGTGTAGTATTTTATCCAATTTTGGATAATTTCATCTGTGATATAACCTTTATCTTCTTTCACTCGATTCTTATTATTTAATTGTTGAATGTGGCGAAGAGTTTGCTCTATATTGTCTATTCCTTGCCAAGCGATATAACCAAAATTACCCATTAGAGACTCTAATTCAATTGAAGTATTTTCTATTTCTGCTTTAATTTCGGTATTACTCCAATCTGTATAATCGTTTATGAATAGGTATGGTAAGTATTTCATTTTATCATTCATAGATAAATTTAGGTATAAATCAATTGATTTAGGATTGCATTTTATAGAGCGTATGAATGTTGAATTATTCTTAAGCATATCTTCATGAACATAGCTTTTGCCTTTTATTATAAGTTCCAGACAATAAGTCTCAAAATTTTTTCCTCTAAAAGTTTCACCTTTTCTTTTACAAACCAATGGATTAGTTATGTAATACTTTCCCGATTGTTCAATACGGCAATTTTCATATTTTGAAATCTGTTCATCATTCAAATCATAATATTGGCGTATCAGATTCCTCATCAATAGTTTCCCAAACTTTTCTTCCATTACGTATTTCCGCAACAAAATCAAAGCTAATCCATTTTGTTCTATTTGATTGGCATTTTTCATGTCTTGCAATTCATTTATCTTAACTTGAAAGTTGTTTAGTGCTTTCATGTTTTCAGCCAAATCAAATAGGTTGTTCACTTGTGTATTCAGGTAACAATCAAGTATTTTGCTGATTGCTAAACTA
>JAHLFB010000098.1 GCA_018884025.1 Candidatus Phocaeicola faecipullorum | reverse complement strand
TTGTCGCCACCACAACCTTCAGATGGACGTCGATACCGCAAGCACGCTGTATCAACTGAGGGAATGTCACTTCTGCCATAACTGATACATTTAGGGTTACACTATACAAAGGTAACTTCAGCTTGACTATTTACATTCTCTTTGGCGTGATTTTTTTATCTCATGGGAATTTCATTATATATCAATATTTCTTTAATTGATAAACCAGGTAAATATCTCTCAAATACTATACGAACCTTTAAAGCTGATACTCTAGGAAATCGATGAATGCGAATAAAATCAGTGTTGTTCTTATCTATATAAAGTTCATTCCATATTTTTTTATCATTCAAATACAATATTTTGTATTCACCGATACGACTGGTATTACAATCTGAATAAAATTCAACAGAATCAGCTTCAACAAACCCTATACAATTAATATCTGTCGCATTAAGTAAATCCACCTCTAAATAAGTTTTTTCTGACTTCTCATATGCCGTCCAATATGTAGTAAAATCATCATCATTTGCAAGATCTGATATTCTTGTATCAAATGACCAGCTTGAATTCATCGGTTTTCCTTTAGCTATATTATTGAAAATTATGGGCTTAGGTGATTCAAATGAATCATTAGCTGGATTCTGATTTTTCCACATCTTTCCTATCTTAAGAAATTCAGACACAACATTATCATCAATAAGACCATTTCTATTAGGAGCTACATTCAATATAAAATTACAATGAGCTTCATTTAATGGTATAAGATTTTCATTTACAAGAAACTCTGCAGACTTTACAGGAGAATCAGGAAAACTTTCTTTCCAAAACCAAGTTTTATTTATAGGTAATCCTGATTGAGACGGTAACTTATTGGTTTTTCTAGATATTAATTGTCCCGCATTCTGCTCATATTGTTTTATATCTGTATAAAACAGTTCAGAGTCAGGATATTTACCTGCATTATGTTCACTTATTAAGCAATTTGGCTGTAAAGATTTCACATATTTATAGATCTCAAAAAAAGGAATATCTTCATAGCTTATACGAGACCACCAAGCATCCCATCCATCAATAACTAAAGCATCTATTTCCCCATAATTACTTAACAACTCACATAATTGCCTTTTTATAAAATCAACATTCTTTCGGTTGATCCAACCAGGACGAATATTATGGTGAGTATCAAGTATTGAATAATAAAGCATGATACGTAATCCTTTTTTACGGAAAGAATTAACAAATTCACTAACCACATCACGTTTTAATGGTGAATTCATCACATTATAATCAGTTGTTTTAGTATCCCATATGCAAAATCCAGAATGATGTTTTGTTGTAAGACATGCATATTTCATATTTGCTGAACATGCTACATCTGCCCATTGTTCACAGCTAAGATGTTTTGGATTAAATACAGAAACAGGAGTATTGGGATCAGGCCAATCTTGGTCACTATAAGTAGGTATGTTATAATGAATAAACATACCAAACTTTAAATCAAGAAACCTTTTCTGTAAATCTCTTAAAGAACTATTGTCATTATCCAATTCTTTGATATTATTACCTCCTATTGTAACAAAAGGTAATAATAAAAATAATAATATATAAATAATCTTTTTTTTCATATTTCACAAAAATAGCGAATAATTCAGTTTAATTTAAATCAACATCGTTAAATTGAAATACATCATAATCCAAACCATCTCCATTATATTTACCTAACCAATTATGCTTTTTCAACATTTCTTGTGTGTACGGCATTGACAACCCTCTCCTTAATACATAATGATTATAAGCTAAAGCATAAATAGATCTATATTCTCCACGATCATCTGCACTAATAGTTGTCCAATTGCTATATTTTCCAGTTATATCAGTCCATGTCTTAAATGGTATATCGTCATAACCTAAATTATATTTAGCTGTATATTCATAACCTTTCATCACTAAATTATTATATACAGAATACAAATCATTTCCTTGTTTATAAGCTATTTCACATATTCCTCCTGCCATACCAAGCCCCAATTGAGTATGCGATTGATCCCTTCCACTTTCCTGACACTGTCCTGTCTCTTCATCAATATAATTAGGAAATGAGCCATTATCGTTTCCCCTTAATACAAAATTTATAGCTTTTTTGTACATTTCTGAATCATTCCATAATATTGCAAAACTCATATATCCGATTGTTACCGCCAATCCCCAATTTCCATTTGAAAATGCAGGGGTTACATAAAAATCTTCCATATATGGAAGAAAAATATCTCTTAACATAGTATTAACCTTATCTATGTCTTCATAACTCATATTATAAGTATGGCTTAACATTTCCAAAGCAAAAGCTAAATGAAAACCATGAAAACCAACCAATAAAGGAGCGTCATTATGTTCTGGTATTCGCTCTAAGGTTTCAGCCCATTTCACCAATATTTCTTTAGCTTTTTCTGCATGTGACTCATTTTGAGTAACAATCCACATAAGAGCATTTAAGAATGCAGCTTGAAAATCAGGTTCGTGTATTTTCATAGTTCCTCCATCAGCACCTCTCATTATCTCTTTAAGAGGTCCCTTCATCTCATAATCACTCTTTGCTAAAGGATCTTCCTTAAGCAACAGATATGTCTTATAAGCTGGATCATCAGAATTTGCATTTTTAACTATTTCTCGCATTCTATCTATACTTTTTTTATTATGCAATATCCCTGGATGTTCAAATGATGGAATATATTCCTCTATAGTAAAATCTGGCAAATCATCTATATGTGTTTTACCATGCTCAATCTCAGTTTTACAAGAAAAAAATAATAATCCACAAAACATCAATATCTTAACATACTTTTTCATATAAACATCATATTTACAAAATACCTTTTCAAAAAAATTATTTAATATCTTCTTTCTCTAGGAAACTTTTCAATTCGTCAATAGATTTAAAAGTTTTAACCCAATGTATTGTATAACCAGTAGCTGTATCATTATGACCAATTTTAAAATTAAACTGGCTCATTTCAGTCATTTCTTTACTTTTCAAAGCTTCAAATCCACTTTGGGAACTCATATCGACCCACAATACATTAGTATTATTATTTATATCTATTTTATTTGAGACTTTAAGATCCTCCTCATTAACGCCACACCAAACATTACCTTGTTTGATTCTAAAATCCAAATTAGTCCACATTTTTGCTATATTATCAGATTCCCTTTTTATAGCTAAAATAGGATAATTACTAACATCAATATAAGTAGTTCCTCGTTGTAAATCTTGACGTTTCTTACCTTCCGCATAAGTTACGACTAATTTATTAGACTCAATGACTCCTACGCCACCACCGTCCATTTTCAATTTATAGACATTGAGATATTCACCATAATCATTAATTTTACCAGGTGCGACAGTAGCATTAACTTTAGCTATTATTCCATTATTATTAGATACAGTTATAGTAACTGTACCAAAATTTTTAGCTTCTATAAATCCTTTATTAGTTACCGTCAATATTTCATCATCACTACTTTCCCAATTTAACACCTCTATTACTCCATTTTCAGGATATACACTGAACTTTAATTTCGCCTTTTCATTCAATGCAAACTCTTGTCCTTCGTGAAAAAAAATTTGTTCTACAGGAACTGACTCTAATACTTTAACATTCGCTCTTGCTTCAAGACCTGAACCATCTTTTGCCTTTATCATAATATCTGATGTTCCAGCCTTTAACCCTGTTAATATACCATTATTACATGATATAACAGTTTCATCACTTATTTCATAATCAAAAACTTTATAACTATCACTAGGTACAACAGTTACATAATCAAGGATATCAATAGAAGCCCCCTCATAAAATTCCATATTATTAAGAGTAATACTTTCAGCAGGCCCCACTACATTCAGATTAATAGAGCGCAATACATTAAATGCTACATTCTGCGATATATTTATAAGTGTTTTACCTATATTTTTTGTCGTTATAACACCATCCTGTAATATTTCTGCAACATTTATATCTGCCACTTCCCATCTCAATTCAGGATCTGTAACATTATCAGGAACAATCTCGTAATTCACCTTACGTTCAATACCAACAGGCAATGTAAGATCTGGTTCAACATCAACTTTCACATCACTCATCAATATAACTCCTTCCATTTTATCCTCGCTATATATATCATTACAAGATATAAATAAATGCCCTGATAAAAATAATAAACAAAAAAGTTTTATATACAATGCATATATTTTATATATCATAGCCATTATTTTTTAATTTCAATTCTAAAATTTTATAAATTCATCACCACCCTGGATTCTGTTTTAAATTAGGGTTCAACTGAATTTGATCAGATGGTATAGGATACAAATAGTTCTTCTCCCCCCATGTCCTTTCTGATTCAACAATAATACATCCGTCAATATTTGTGGGATATTTCAAGTTTGTACTTTCATATTCAGTACCACTTTTCTTAATACCCAACATATCTTGCGGCATTTCTATTTCAGCAGTTTTCCAGCGTTTTAAATCATCAATTCTAAATCCTTCATTGAAAAGTTCAATAGTTCTTTCTCTGCGAATTTCTTCGCGCATATTTAACCCATTATCAGTCACAAATTTATTAGATAACTTTGGCATATTTTTATTTACTCTACATCTGACCAAATTTAAAGACATATCCAAATCTATATCTTCAATTTTATCATCCCTCTCATAAATAGCTTCTGCATAATTTAATAAGACCTCTGCATATCTTATTATTGGACAATCGTATCCTTTCCTTAGTATCCTGCACAAAACGTTCTGTACACCATTTTTGATTATTATAACATGTTCCAGATGTTGGATTGTACATCACTGATTGATTCGAATCTTCATAATCGCTATTATCCCAGCTAATCCTACTTTGTCCAAGGACGTTTGAAAAATAACGTGTTCCAGGCATCAATAAAGTATATCTCATCCTATTATCCCTATTTATGAATTCTGATTTTTTTGTATTATATCCTTGAAACAATGGATTGATTTGCCCATTATACTCTATAGGTAATCCATTGGAACATAAATACATATTTGCAAACTTGCGTGTTATCCAAAGAACATTATTTAAGCACCCTTTAGTTATATTAGTGCCTATTGGAGATAATACTTCTTCATGACATCGAGCGAAAATGTATTCATGATTATCTTTTTTCTGTAATCCTGCCGGATTAGATGGTACGTCTTCTAATATAAACATATATTTCTGAGCGCTATCACCCAAAGAGACACTGGTACCTTCAGTTCCAAAAAGTGCAAACTGTTTTGAATCTATTACATTTTTTGCAGCTTTCGCTGCTATATCAAGAAGATTCTTTCCCCTTTCAATATTCCCTCTATTTTTCTGCCATGTTCCTTCATACAATGCGACACGAGACAAAAAAGAGTTTGCGCCTTCTTTACTAATACGAGCATACCCTACATTTCCTAGTTCACTGAAATTCGGCAACAATTCTACTGATTTATTCAAATCATCTATAATAAAATCAACCACCTCACCTCTATTATTTCTTTCCTGCTTCATCTCAGGAGAATTTATATCTAAAGGTGTCTTTGTTATAATAACATCACCGTAAAGTTGTACCAAATCAAAATAACTATAAGCTCTAAAAAAATATGCTTCTCCTACAAATTGAGCTATATCACTAAAATTACTAAATGATTTCATATTTTGTAACAGCAAATTTACTCTACGAATATTGTCATAATTATCTGTATATCTACTGTCAGAAGACGGCACAGTATTTGAACCATGACTATAAGCATTATATGTCTCATATGTTATAATGTCAGAACGTTTATCACTATGTTCCCCGTCCAAAATGTCACTAAAATCGCGCGTCCATCCATAAAAACTATTTGCAAATTGCTCATAATCCGACACACTTGTCCACATAGCGTTCCCCCCCAACTGATCTTGTGGATCCAAATTTAAACATGAAGAAAAAACACTCATGCATAACAAAAAACAAAAATATTTATTCAGTTTCATATTTATTATATTTAGAATGTAACATTAACTCCAAAAGAATAACTCCTGTTAAAAGGATATCTACCTATGCCAGACACTGTTCTTGATTGTTCTGGATCCCATCCATCCTTAATCTTGGTATGTTCCCATAGATCTATTCCTGCCATGTACAATCTTAACTTTTGAATTACTTTTGTCCGAGACAATAATTTACTAGAAAAATTATAACCTATTGTGAGATTCTTCAATCTAACATATGCTCCATCTTCAACAGACCAAGATGAACACTGATAATTGTAATCATTTATAGACTTTGTATTACTATAAGAAGGATAATAAGCATCTGGAGTATCTTGACTCCAAATATTACCAACAGATTGTGTTGTCGTATTCAAATATGTATAACTCATCGGTACTCTCCATGCATTTCCTTCTCGAAATATAGTCCTTTGTCCTACTCCCTGAAAAACCAGAGAAATATCAAAGCCTCTCCATTCTAATCCTAAGTTAAATGAATACGAAAATTTCGGATCATCACTACCCAAATATACCAAGTCTTTTTCATCCAATTTCCCATCATTATTTACATCTTCAAACATATTATCACCTAGCCTAATATTATCTTGCATACCAATAGCATTACCCAACAAATAATAGTCTTTATATTTTTGCAACTGTTCTTCGTTTTGAATTTTTCCAGTATATCGTAAACCAAAATAAGAATTCAGTGGATACCCTTCTTGAGTAGCATGAAAGCCAGAAGACATAACAGATGTAGTTCCAAGATCTTTTAGAATATTCGTTGAATAAGTAAGTGTAGCGCCCAAATTATATCTTACTTCACCCAATTTATCTGTCCATGCAAATATACCTTCCCATCCTTTAGCCTCTAACTTTCCTAAATTCATAGATGGGGCTTTATCTCCCAATATTCCAGGATATTGTGCAGCAATCAACATATTATTGTTCTTCTTTATAAAAAAATCTACGTTAGCAATAAATCTGTCATTAAACAATCCTAAATCAATACCGACATTATAATTATGAATTCGTTCCCAAGTACGTGCCGTTGAAACTATTTCACCATTGGTATCTATATACGAAACTTTGTTACCATTCATAAGTACACCTGCTGCCGAACTAAAATTATACAATTGTACCCCATCATACCGACCAATACCGCTTTGATTCCCTAATTGACCATAAGACAGCCTTATCTTTAAATTACTTAAGTATTCATTAACACTTTCCATAAAATTTTCTTCTGTTATTCTCCATGCAATTTGAGCCCCCCAAAATAATTGCCATCTATTTTGAGGCTGAAATTTAGACGACCCATCATATCGAAGATTAAAATCAGATAAATATTTTCCTTTATAGTCATAACTTATACGACTAAAATATGACATCATTGCCTCATGCCATTTTTCAGCCTTAACAGTTTTTTCTCCTGAACCATTGGGTACTTGCAAAGCCGGTTTTATATCTTTTATAGTTGTTTCAGTACGTTGGTATTGAGTATAATTATATTGTGCCCCTAACATAAAATTAATGTTATACATCCCCACAAACGATTTCTTCCAATTTAAATAACTTGACAACAAATAAAAATCTGTATTTGCATATGATTTAGTATATTTACTATTCTCTTGTGTTGGCTCTGTCCACGCAATTTTAGTTCCAGAATAATTATACCAATCAATGGAATTTTCTTGTTTATCTCTAATAGCCAATCCTGAATTATATCCTAATTGAACAACAAGATCTAAGCTTTTGGTAATATTCCAATTAAAATTCTCACTTATATTTACATTATATACATTCAATTTATCATCACCTCCCAATTCTGCTAACCAATTTGGAGCTTTCCAATTTCCCCAAGAATATTGTTTTCCATCAATAGTAGAGGAAGGTAAACCTGGCTGTGGAACAGAAGCAGACAAGACGTATTGTATCAAGCTTGGCTTAACCTGATTTTCTCTACTATATGCAATTATTGACTCCAACTGAATTTTATTAGTTAATTTAAATACATTACTCAACCTTAAATTATATCTCTGTTTACTGTTGTTACCGTATTGTAAATTACTACCATCATACATATAACCTAAAGACAAACGATATGAAGACTTATCTGTACCCCCTGATATAGCTAACTCATGTTGTGTTGATGTAGCATTACCCCATAACAAATCCTGCCAATCATTTTCTAGAAAACAAAAATCTAAAGGACCAACAAAATCTCCATCAGCAAAAGGGGATGGATTATAATCTAAATCTATATATTTTCCTTTGTACTGTTTAGCAAGTTTAGCATATCGTATCCATTTGGAATCCTTCAACCCATCATTAGTTTGAGCTGATATTATAGCATCAGCCCATTGATCAAGACTCATCAATTCAGGCTGTAATCCAACTACCTTGCCTGTAACAGTTCCACTATATTGTATGTTTGTTTTTCCACTTATTCCTTTTTTAGTAGTAATAAGAACAACACCTCCAGCAGCTTTAGCGCCATATATGGCAGCTGAAGCATCTTTCAAGAAATTAATAGTTTCAATATCATTAGGATTTATATTCCTCATACCATTTACCCCATCTGAGAATTCCACACCATCTATGATAATCAATGGATCTGTTGAATTTGTCGAAATTGCCCCTCTTAATTTCATATTCCAACCTTCTTCACCTGGAGCACCTGAAGATCGTGTGACTATAACTCCAGGAACAGTTCCTTGCATAGCTTGCAATGGTGAAGCTAAAGTTCCTTTTCCCTCCAATTTTTCAGATCCAACCACTGTTACAGCTCCTGTTAATGAAGCTTTTGTTTGTGAGCCATATCCTACTACAACAACTTCATCAAGCATCTCTGCATCTTCCCTCAAAATAATATTACTCAAATCAGTATTATTATTTAAGGATATTTCCTGAGTTTTATACCCTATAAAAGAAATAACCAAAACACCATTGAAGGTACCGTCTAAAACAAAATTTCCATCTATATCTGTTATCGTACCACTATCACTCCCCTTTTTAATTACATTGGCCCCAATAACAGGTATTCCATTAGAATCAACAACTTTACCACTTATCTTACGCATTTGAGTTACTTCCTTCGCATTTGGTATTGCCACATTAGCCTGACACACAAATACCAAACTTTGAATAGAAACCATTGCGTACGAAAGCACTGTCCTTACCAGTTTTTGTCTAAAAACATAATTTTTCATACTTTACATTTCTAAAATTAACATTAAATATATTGTCTCACATAGTTTCTAACATCAAAACGACCTATCCTTAAATGATTTTCTACAGTTCTATAAGACAAACTTAAAGAAGAAGATATTTCATCAACTGTTTTACCTTCAAATCTCACAAGTTTATAAATCTTCCTACGCATCTTGGGTAATTTATTTACAGCTTGTAATTCTATTTCTAACAAATTATTTACTATCACTGTAACCTCAGTATTATCATACATACTTAAATTAGGACAGTAATTGCTTTCCGATTCTATCTCCACAAAATTCCGCTGCGTTCTATATTTATCAATTATTGCGTTGCGTGCAATTACATATATAATGTTTCTTATTTTATCCTCTACCAATGCATTATTATACTCTAAAAGTTTCAAGAATATGTCTTGCATCAAATCTTCTACATCATCTATATTACCAACCTTCATGAACAAGTAATTGGAAATCTCTGAATAATATTTGATATATGCCTTTTCAATTATTATACTATTGCTTAAGTAATTCATTTGATTCTATCATTTGTTTTCCACAAAAATATAAGACATTAAATTTAAGAACAAGATAAATTTATGTGATTTGTTTTCAAATTCAGCGACAACGTCCCAATAGAACACGACCGATTGATTTTCAATATATTAAGAAAACAATTAATGAGTTTCAAAAAAAATGGGAATGCTTGATACTACTCTATATAAACAATAGTTTATATTTAAATAGTTACATTTAATCTCATTTCTAAGCCCATAGATATTTATGTTTAAGAAAGTAAATGTTTTCAATATGTCAATATTTTTTCAATCATACATAAAAGCACTATATTCTTTAATTTATGTTTATATACTAAAGAAAAATTTATATCTTTGTATATGTTATCCTATTTCAAAAACAAAATAACAGGATTATTGAAAACGAAATACGGTTATAATCATTATACTATAAAAGTTAAAAACATATGATGAATAATATTACCAGACACTTATTATTTTTCACAACAACTATCTTTCTTATTTTATCCAATATCCATGTTGTAGCAAATAATGATTATTTTCATATTATTGATACCTCAAAAGGTTTACCCAGTAAC
The DNA here is from genome assembly GCA_018884025.1 of Candidatus Phocaeicola faecipullorum. Classification (GTDB taxonomy): domain Bacteria; phylum Bacteroidota; class Bacteroidia; order Bacteroidales; family Bacteroidaceae; genus Phocaeicola; species Phocaeicola faecipullorum. The sequence goes on along the minus strand of JAHLFB010000098.1, from coordinate 24,051 downwards.
ACAATTGGAGCTTTAAAAAAAGACTCATTGGGATTTATTTGGATTGGTACAAAATTCGGAATCTGCAGATATGACGGGTGTAACTTAAAACAATATGATAAAACAAAATCTGATGATATTTTTAGTATTGAAGAGTTAAACAATGACACAATGCTTATAGGAGGGATAAAAGGTATTAAGTATTTAAATCGTAAAACAGGAGAAACAAACTCCTTGGATATACCCAATATAACAAAATCTATAATAAAGATAAATAATAACAGTTTTTTGGCAGGTTCAGAAAATGGTTTATACTATGTGAACAATAATACAATAAAACAGATTATAATTGAAACGAACTTCAGTTCAAGCAACCACATTACTTCCATAATAAAAGGAGATAATAAAGTGTATTGGATTTCAACTGCCGACGGTTTGGCACGCCTGGATATGGAATCGCAAAAAGTAAAGGTTTACAGAACCAAACCTAATATTGAAAATACAAATCATTTCATCTGTTTAACAAAATTAAAAGATAAAATATATTTAGGAAGTTTCAACAAAGGTATTTTCTGCTTTGATATCAAGTCTAATACTTTTTCAAAGGTTAATGGATTTGAAAATAATATGATAATGACAATATATGGTCATGAGGACAGATTATTTATAGGAACAAATGGAAGAGGATTTAAAATATTGTCAATAGACACTGGGGAGATTAAAATTATCACAAACAACAAAAAAGACCATAATTCTATTAGTGCAAATACAATAACATCATACCTATACGATAATGGGGTTCACTGGATTGGAACACAATTCGGTGGATTAAACTATACTCCACAGACAGATGCCAAGTTTTCATATTACAATAAATACGGTTTTTATTCAACAGACTATATGGTAAGGAGCATCTACATATATCCTGACAATAATAAATTAATTGGAACAAGAAATGGTTTATTCTATGTAAATAATAAAACTCAAGAAGTAAAATCATTTACAATATACAACAATGAAAATATGCGATCGGATATTATTTTACATTTAGCAGAAATAAATGGTAATATTCTTGTAGGGACATATGGAGGAGGTATGTACCGCTTCAACACTGAGAAACAGTGTATAGAAAATATAAAAAATGATGAGCTGTTTCAGTACGGATGTATCTTTCATTTTACTGAATCAAAAAATAAAATATTATGGATTGCTACGCAGGACGGACTTTACAAATGTACAGAAGACTATAATATCCTACATAAATTCAATACATTAAACTCATTACTGCCAACATATGTTATTTATTATCTTTATGTAGATACTTTAAACAGACTTTGGATTGGAACAAAGTTTGGCTTAGTTGTTTTAGACATAGATACAGAGAAAATGAGCACTGCACTATTGGATAAAATAAATGGTGAAGTTAAATTTATTATGGAAGATTCAAAACATAACATATGGATTTGTACAGACAGCGGAGTATTTGAAACGAATAAAGATTTTAAAATTATCAGGCATCTATCAACAGATAATATCCTACCTGACAATTATTCTCAAAGCATATGTGAACGCAAAAATTCTCCTGGTGAGTTTTGGATAGCTCTCAGAAACCAATTAATGAGATATAACTCAAACGATTCTACATATTATGTTTATCAACTACAAGACGGATTGAATGGTCAGGATTTTAATAATTATGTTTATAAATCCAACAATAATACTATTTGGTGGCCAAATGAGTGCGGATTAATTTTTACCAGCGACAATGATAGCGTTGAAAGCAATAGTCATAATATACAAACGAACCCGACTATTATTTCATGTAATGTTTCTAACAGATTCTACGATATGCCATGCATCAACAACCCCAATGGTATAACATTAAAGAATTATGAAAATAATATTGAGTTCAAACTCTCAAATATGAATTTTTCACTGCCGCATACAAATATTTACGAATTCAAATTAGAAGGATACGATACAAAATGGAAAAGACAAGAAGGAAATAATACTGTTCTTTATAAAGATTTAAAACCCGGCGAATATACCTTCAAAATAAGAAATCCATACAACTTAAACATTTCGCAAACTATAAACCTATATATCAACAAATCATATACAGTTATTATCTGGAGTGTTATTTCTGCCATCCTTATAGCAATGGTTATGTTTGTTTTCATATACAAAATATGGAAACTAAAAACAAGAATAAAAAAGAATATACAGATAATGAATGTGATGAACAATAAAAAGAATAATAATAATGATTCATTAAATGATAATCTTCTAAACAGATTACTGCAATATATGGAGGATGAGAAACCATATCTTAAATCGAAACTGACAATAGCCGATGTAGCAAGCTATCTTAAATGTGATGAATCAGAGCTGTCTCAGTTACTCAATACAAACATGGATATTAATTTTGCCAACTTTATAAATCTATACAGAGTTACGGAAGTAAAGACAAAATTAGACAATGGATTCCTATCGAAATATACTCAGACAGCCCTGGCTGAACAATGTGGTTTCAGTTCAAAAACTACATTCTATAGGGTATTCAAAAATGTAACCGGCATGACACCGTTAGAATATTATAAAAGCAAAAATCTAATCAACGAATCTGCTGAGATTGAGGAGTGATTGAAATATAAAAATCCCTGTCCACCGGTTCCGCAGTCTGAACTTTACCGCCAATACCGTACTGCCATGCTACAACAGTTACCTTAACCGGATATTTGCTTCTTACAGGGATATCGGTTATTTTCAGGGTATTGCCCTCAACTACAGCCGGACCCTGCTTAACATAATATGAAACAGGAAGACCGCAGTCAGAAACGGCATTCAGGGTTACTTCTTTTGTTCCGGCAGATATATCTTCTATACCCGGAAACATAATGTACTGACGTTTGCCACCGGTATTTCTGTAAGGGATTTTAAGACTTAATTCCTGAACAGTTCCCTTATATTTCTTGTCACCGCCATTGCTTGCCAGCAGTGTTATGTCTGCAGTACGACGCGGATTATACATTCCCATCCTGTAAAAACTTACCCTGAAAGTGGTATCATTAATAACTTCTACCGGACCGCATACCCTATCCATCGTAATCCTGCCACCTGTATTATCATCACTAAGTTCCGTTCTCAATGAATCAGTAAACACTGGGGTGATGTTGAAAGTAAGTCCATCTTCATGAGGAAGAAATCTTAATGCAGCTTTTACGTGCGAAGCCGAATTATACCCCGTCAGTTCACCATTCTGCATGAAACCGATGTACTGCATCTTCTTGTTTCTGTGCTGCCTGTATCTGTCTTCCGTCAGCATAGCCATCTCTTCATCAAAGTACCAGAAAGCATCATGTCTGTCGCCCTTATACTTATTGTAAGGAGCTGCTTTGGGTCGTTTTGCCTTGTCGCCCCACCAGCGTTCAGCCAGCCATCCGTCTTTTATATTCACTTTCTTCAGAGCAACAGGAGAATCTATATTCTGATTTTGCGGATATCTCCATTCGAGTGCTTTTCTGATGAACAAGGCTATATAATCGGCTGTCTGTGATGCAACATCGAAGTGTCCTCTTCCGGTATCACAAAGGAAAGATATACAACTGTCCGGATACTTCATCCTGAAAGCGAGTGCCGGATTAACCCTTGCCTCCCACCATTCATATTCTCCTTCAATCATCAGTCCCGGAATACCGTCTATATTCCTCGTACGTCCCCATTCAAGGTTCTCCCTGCCATAACCGCAAAGGTTAGTGCGTGGAGCATCTCCGTGAAGTGATATTATGGCAAGAGTTCTTTCAGGGTTCCATGCCGCGAAGTTCCACGGATATGTAGCCATGGCAGAATGTCCTATAGGAATAATAGGAACATATTTCAACTCACTATATCCACTCACATCGGCAAAGTCATTCATCATGGTTTCAAATGCTTTCTGTACGCCTGTTTCCTCTTTCCACTGCTGGTCAAGTCCTGGAGTTATCCATATCATTCCTACTCCCATATCTGCAAGTTTCTGTCTGAAACTGTCCATTTCAAACAATGTTTCTTCCGACATATTATGCTGCCCTACCATCACGGCTCTCACCATCTCACATTTAGGCGGAATCCATAGAAAAGCATCCGGATTTCTGTTCGTTTCCGAGGAAACCATACCTTTTATACTTACACTCCACTGCCATTCTCCGGCAAAAGTGCATACAGACATCATAGCCAGCATAAGAATCAAAAACTTTTTCTTCATGGTATAATTATATTTTTATCTGTTCAATATTTGAGTCACCGTAGCCGAAATCACCGGACTACCATAGAATGAAGAGAAACCGTCTTCCTTTTGCGACGAACCTGTCACATGGGCAATAAAGAAACCATAGACACTATCTCTTTTATTTATCCACGGATATGCTCCTGCCCATCCGGGCGAACTTATCTGATATGCCTCGCCTGTAGTTTCATCTATCAGTTCTCGCCATTCACCAAGGCCATATATTCCGCTATGAGTTTTTCCCAAGGCTCTTTCCACATATTCACCAGATGAAATCCTTGCAGCGCCTACCTGGTCTTTCTGCATCTCAATGACACTCTCGTGAGTAAGGACCGTTTTTCCGTCATATACCCCATAGTTGTAAATCATTTTCAGGAAAGCCATATAGTCATTGAGCGTAGTACAAAGTCCACCTCCCAACATCGGAGCATGGCCTCCGTCTGTGTTCACCGGAGTGAAATGAGAGTTTTTTATTCCCAAAGGAGATGCTATCAGAGTCTGAAACAATGTCTCGAAATCATTGCCATACGCCATTTCTGCCATTCTTCCTGCCACCTGCATTGCCAGGCCACCATATTCAAACCGTCTGCCGGCTGTAAATACAGTATCAAGAGGCAGAATCTCCGCTACAGCCGAATCCAGACTGTTATAGTTATCCACTCTCGGTTCAGGCAGATAAGGACGTATTCCCGAAGTATGTGAAAGCAACTGTCTTAGCCTGATACTTCCCTTAGGGTCACCGGCAAACTCAGGCAACCATTTCTGTACCTCATCATTCCAGTCAAGTTCCGTTCTGTCCACCACAGCTGCTATGACAGCCGCTGCTACCCACTTCCCGGCCGAAGCCACATACACTTTTGTATCAGGAGTAAAATCCCCGTAGCACTTAGAGAAAAGTACAGAATCATTTCCCGCTACACATATAGCACCGCCAGGATAGTATCCTTTATCCATCCAAGTCTGAATAATAGTATCAAGTGGTGTAAAATCATATTCAGCAGTTTTTGTGTGCAAGCATGATGTACAAACCAAAACTGATACAACAAAGAAACAAAGCAATTTCGTTTTCATTTTAACGGCTTTTAGAATGTGTTTTTATCAGTCATCAATTTTCACCTTGACGGAATTATCCTTATAAGTGTACTTCATTTCATTGTCATTTACCCAAAGTCCGGCCGGACGTACAGAAGAAGTTCCGAACGAAGCATTCATGTACGGCTGTCCCTGCATCCACAGCTTCCATCCATCCTTCTCTTCCTTCTTTATGACAAACAGTTTGGACATAGACGAGAAATAAGATTTGTCGTCACGACGTAGTGCACTGCCATAGCATACGAACATTTCTTTCGCAGCCGAAGGTTTCTCCCCATCCTTATAAGTAACAGCAAACATATATGCGTCAGTTGTCCATCCGTCAGCTTCTATCCATGAGTTACTGTGCATCAGTCTTCCATCAGCGAGCTGGTTGATATACAGGTCTGTCACCTTACCCTGATACTTAACTCTCAGGCCAATCCAGTCCTTACCCTCACGTTTTTCCATCAGAGGCAATTCTCTTTGGCTTACACTATCCTTTAGAATAATGGCAGTAAGTCCCTTAACACGGTTGAATTTACCCGGCAAATGGAATGAATAATACTTCTCAGTCTTTCCGTTCAAGTCTTCATGCGGAGCCTCAACTATTTCCCAATAGAGGTCCTCAGGATAATCGTGTACGAAATCCGACAATGCCAGCAGGCGAGGATACAGCGGACGGATAACTACCGAGGCATCACCGTTGGTCACAGTAAGGTCAGCTCCACTCTTTTTAGCCTCACCTCCCGGATGCCACAACCATTCGAAATCTCCGTAAGTATGTGTCTTCAGGTCATCTATCATGTATATCACATTATCCAACCACAGGAAATGACGGAAGTTACGGCTGAAATTATCAGACACTGGTCCCGTGCCGTCCGACATCACATATCTTATGTTACCTGCATCCATCAGATTATACATATTTCCTCTCAACGACGAACCGTTATACTGCTGTTCACGCGACTGTCCCTGGCCGTTGAACAGCACCACATTATGAGCCTGGCTCTGGAAGAAATAGTTACGGTACTCCGGTTTCGGATACCAACAGTTGCCCGCATCCTTTATAATATCAACTCCCTTGTGAAACAGTATAAACGAGTTTGCATCGGCATGCGAGTGATTCCACGTATGCCCGCTCTTTATGGCAAGCATAGTAGCATCCTTTTCCCACGAAGTACGCATAGTAGCCCATCCGAAATCAGAGAAAAGCTGCGAATTCTTCTGTTCCGGCAGTTTTGGAGCCTTGCTTAAATCGGGTGTATAAAGAAATCCCATCGGTTTATTGAGAAAATAACCGTCACGATGCTGTCCCTGCTCCACCTGACTGATATACCAAAGCATATTGTCATCTTTCACGCCAAGCGAATAAAGAAGCATCAGGCTGCTCTCTGCAGAGATATTCTTATGACTGTCACCGAAATTCAGACTGTAAAGCATACCTGTACGCGGATAGCACACATGCATAAAATAATCGCAAAGTTTGTCGAAATGCGAAAGTTCCGGCAATTGTTTCTTGCCGTTGATATTTCCCCATGCTATATAGAACTGCAATGCCTCCTGAATACCGAAGTTGGCATAGTTAAGACTCTCATACATACCTCCAGCTTCATCGAAAGTTTTAGGTTTATGCTGCAATACATCACCTGCAAAGAGAAACCACTCCGGCAACATCTCATACACAGCGTCCGCCCCTGCCTTAGCCTGTGGCACTTCATTCTGAATGCTCAACGCAAGAATACCACCCATACATACGCACGAGGTCCACCAGTTATGTCCCATCGAATTCAGAGAGTGTATGCGTGTAGGTTCCATAATCCAGTCGCCAAGCAGAGGTTCCACACCAAGTCTGTATAAAGCATCCGCTATCTGCTTACGCTCCGAAGCTGTCATATCGTTATACACAGTATTATAACCAATGGCAGTAAGATAAGCCTTATGCGCCACTCCCAAGTCCGAACGCCATGCCGGTTTGCGGCTCAACATTTCCGAACTGGCCCAAGCTTTATTATTTACTACGCCCTTCAGTACGGCCCTGATTTTATCTGAATATGCCTTGTCGCCTGTCATTATATATGCCAATGACAGATAATCCAACTTATCTACAGAATTACGTTTTAGCTGAGTATCAGCCACAGATTTTATTTCATTCCATGCTTTCTTCATCAATGAATCATTCTTCATTTTATTTTTTGCTACAGAAACAAGTTCGTCTGTATAAAGAAGTTTAGACTTGTTTCCGGCAATCATCATTCCGCAGAATGAATATAAAAATACGGTTAATAACAATACTTTTTTCATGACATTAAAAAATAAGTTTTTTTCTTTTTCTGTAATATACGAAATAACATGACAAAACACTCAATCACAGTCTGATTTTTATAAAACATGAATGTTAATAATTGTAATAAAAAACGCTTAGTCATTCGGTTTAAAATGCTTCGTCATTCAAAATCAAACGACGAAGCGTTTCCAATACAGGTCTCAGAAATAAAAATATCACATATTCCACAACAAAAGCCAACCTACTTTTATATATTTGCAATAGTATTGAAACAACACTAATCATGAACAAAAATATAACATTTTTCACAGTAACGGATAATAATGGAAATTCAGATTATGCTCAGAATATACTGGGCGAATGTGAATACATAAAAAATATATACTACATAAGCTGTAACGAAATAAATTCATCGGAAGGCATAAGAAGAATATCCCAAAAGGCAAATACCGACCTTATACTGATATATACAAAGCCTTATCCGCTGAAAACTGGCTACAAAGCCATAGAACGAATGGCAGACTATCTGAAACCTAAGAATGCGGGAATGGCATATGCGGACCATTATGTAATGAAGGGAGACACATGTTCGCCTCATCCGGTTACAGACTATCAGGAAGGTAGTGTACGCGATGATTTTGACTTCGGATCGCTGATTATGTTCAAGACAAACATTTTCAGAAAAGCTGCAGAAACACTTTCGGCACAGGATGAATATTCTTATTCTGCACTATATGCTTTAAGACTGGCTGTTTCACGAATTTCAGGTATCACTCATATCAGGGAGTTTCTCTATACAGAAATTGAAAACGATTTACGAAAATCCGGAGAGAAACAGTTCGATTATGTCGATCCGCGCAACAGGGATGTTCAGATAGAACGGGAAAAGGCGTTTACATATCATCTGAAACAAATAGATGCATACTTGCCACAAAGGGAACAACTGATAAATACGGAAGAAGGAGATTTCGAATACGAAGTATCTGTAATTATCCCGGTAAGAAACAGGGTAAGAACTATAGACGATGCTATAAAATCGGTTCTGGAACAGGAAACTGACTTCAAATTCAATATCATAATAATAGACAATCATTCCACAGACGGAACAAGCGACTGTATAGCCGGATATAAGGATAACGATAAAGTGATACACATCATACCTGAACGCACCGACCTTGGCATAGGGGGATGCTGGAATATGGGTATAGACCATCCGAAATGCGGACGTTATGCCGTACAGCTTGACAGCGACGACCTGTACAGCAGTCCGCATACACTACAAACCATAGTTGACAAATTCCGTACTGAGAAATGCGCCATGGTTATAGGCTCATACAGAATGACAAACTTCAGTCTTGAGACATTGCCTCCCGGAGTGATAGACCACAAAGAATGGACTGACTCTAACGGACATAACAATGCTTTGAGAATAAACGGATTAGGTGCGCCACGTGCTTTCTATACACCGCTGTTGAGGGAAATAAGAGTACCCAACACAAGTTACGGAGAGGATTATGCACTAGGACTGGCCTTTTCCAGAAACTATAAGATAGGAAGGATTTACGATGTGGTATATCTGTGTCGCCGCTGGGAAGGAAATTCAGACGCAGCATTGAGCATAGAGAAAATAAACAATAACAATTCATACAAGGACAGTCTCCGCACACTGGAAATAAACATCAGACGCGGAATGTCTAAAAATGAAGGTAAAAATTTCATAAACAGACAAATAGAAGAATGGGATTTATGCCGCAAGAACCATGAAGCGCTGGACGGAATTAAAATAAAGTGTCTCAACATAAACGGTATTAACGTAAAAGTACAGTTCAATCCTGCCAGGGCAGTCTCTACGCTGGCCAAGACAGACAAAGCATCCATAGAGAAACGTCCGTGCTTCCTGTGCATGAAGAACAAACCGGCGGAACAACATTCCATAACCATAGATGCCGGAATGAGGTTCAGTGTGAGAGTAAATCCTTATCCTATATTGCCGGGACATCTCACCATATCGTCGGAAGAACACATACCACAGACACTTGCCGACAAAAGCGACATGCAACTGCCTAAGAGAGTGCTTGAAGCCATAGAAGAGCATTTCGGTAAGGATTACGCCATCTTCTACAATGGAGCGAAATGTGGAGCTTCCGCACCTGACCATTTCCATTTCCAGGCGGCAAAAAAGAAAGATATCCCGTTCATAGCTCAATGGGATAATATCTTCAAATCATCCGTTGAAGACAGCTCAAAAGAGATGCATGGAGGGGATATTTGCAGAAGTTATTCCGTTAATGGATATATATGTCCGATAAAGGTTTTCACCTCCATGTCAGGAAATATTGACTCCGGTTTATTGAACAGATATCTCGATTCTCTCCCCAAGCATGAGAATGAGGCTGAACCAAGATATAACGTGTTCGCATGGAGAAACAACAATGGGCTGTTCACAACAGCGTATTTTCCACGTGCTGAACACAGACCTTCATGCTATTATGCGGAAGGAAACGCACAGATACTCGTGAGTCCGGGAGCTCTTGACATGGGTGGACTGATAGTAACTCCGCGTGAAGAGGACTTCAATAAAATAGACGAAGAAACAGTAAGAAAAATATTCAATGAAGTATCATTTTAATCATGAATAAACCATATATAAACATAGGCATAGTAACAGCAAAAGAAATTTTATTTACACTAAACGGAGTGTACAGGTCCACAAACGGAGAAACTCTTACAGGAAAATGCCATGCTTCATTTTCTGCCGGTGGCGGAATATCCTTAAATGGCAAAGAATGGAATGAACTGGAACTTATTCCGGACGGGAATTGCTGTTCTTTCACCCTGCATGATGTTACGATAGGTATCTCCTATCACTGGGAAAGGCATGAGGAGCAGACCTTTACCGGGCGGCTGAGACTGATAACTGACAGTGAAAACGTAATAGCCATAAATTCATTGCCAGTAGAAGACTATCTCGTGAGTGTGATATCATCGGAAATGAGTGCCACATCGTCATTGGAATTTCTGAAATCTCATGCCGTAATATCCCGAAGTTGGCTTCTAGCACAGATAAACAGAAAGAACAAAGAGTGCGGCTGCAAGTGTGCAACAATGAAAAAGAATGAAGACGAAAACTGCGTTATCCGCTGGTATGACCGTGAAGATCATATACTTTTCGATGTTTGTGCCGACGACCACTGCCAGAGATATCAGGGAATAACCAGGGCATCAAATCCTTCAGTGACAAAGGCTGTAAAAGATACGGAAGGTATGGTGCTGATGTATGACAATGAGATATGTGATGCACGTTTTTCAAAATGCTGCGGTGGTGTATCGGAAACATTCGGCACGTGCTGGGAAGACAAAGATTATCCATACCTGCAACCAGTTATGGATAATGAAGGAAACTCTCCTCTTCCGGACTTAAGCATAGAAGAAAACGCTGATTTATGGATAAGAAACAATCCGAAAGCTTTCTGCAACACTCATGACAAAAATGTGCTGAAACAGATTCTGAATAATTACGACCAGGAAACCACGGATTTCTACAGATGGAAAGTGGAATATTCACAAAAAGAGATTTCAGAACTGATACACCGTAAAACAGGATTTGACATAGGAGAAATAATAGACCTTACAGCTGTTGAAAGAGGAAAGTCCGGACGCATATGCAGACTGAAGATTACAGGAACTCTGAAGACCGTCGTTATAGGTAAAGAGCTGGAGATACGGAGAGCATTGTCAGAAAGCCACCTGTTCAGTTCCGCCTTTGTGGTTGACAAAACCGGTATCAGTAATGGGATACCGTCAGGATTTATCATCACAGGTGCCGGATGGGGACATGGTGTAGGACTATGCCAGATAGGTGCCGCCGTTATGGGGGAAAAAGGATATACATACGATAAGATTCTATTACATTATTATAAGAATGCAGAAATAAGGAAATTATATTGATATAAGATAACAAGGCTACAGTTACAAGTTGACAAGGTTTCTATTGGTAACATTTTAGTCCGAAATGGAACCTAATCAACACCTTAACCAAAAAGCCTCGTTAACTTGTCAACTCGTTAACTCGTCAACTAAAATATGGCCAACACAATGAAAACACACTCGCCATGGGCATGGGTACCCTCACTTTATTTTGCTGAGGGACTGCCTTATGTGGCTGTAATGATTATATCGCTAGTCATGTACAAGCGAATGGGAATATCCAACACCGAGATTGCACTATACACAAGTTGGCTAAACCTGCCATGGGTTATAAAGCCTCTCTGGAGTCCGTTTATCGACCTTATCAAGACCAAGCGGTATTGGATAACCTCGATGCAGCTTTTGATTGGTGCCGGACTTGCCGGCATAGCGTTCACTATTCCCGCAAGCAGTTTTCTGCAGACAACACTCGCAATATTCTGGCTCATGGCATTCAGTTCTGCCACTCACGACATTGCCGCCGACGGTTTTTACATGCTAGGGCTCTCACAACATGACCAGGCTTTATTCGTAGGCATCCGCAGTACCTTTTACCGTCTGGCAACTATAACAGGACAAGGCCTGCTCATCATGTTGGCAGGATATCTGGAGACTGCAACCGGAAATATAAGCCGTGCATGGAGCATAACATTCTTTATTATGTCAGGACTGTTTATCGGACTATGGCTATATCATAAGTATATACTTCCACACCCGGCATCAGACGTAAAAACCAACAGTAACAGTTCTTCAGGAATACTACCGTCATTCATAAGCACTTTCCGTTCTTTTTTCAAGAAGGAACAGGCAGGCATCGCGATACTGTTTATGCTGCTTTACCGCCTGCCGGAAGCACAATTGGCAAAAATGGGGATACCTTTCCTGCTCGACCCCGTTGAACAAGGAGGCATGGGAATGACAACAGAACAGATTGGTTTCACCCAAGGCACTGTCGGAGTCATAGGGTTAACGATAGGAGGAATACTGGGCGGAATAGCCGTTTCACGCCACGGACTTAAGAAATGGTTATGGCCAATGGTATGGGCTATATCTCTTCCCGACATAGTTTATGTATATCTAAGTTTTTTCCAGCAAAGCGGCATGCCGGTTGTAAACTTATGTATTTTCATTGAACAATTCGGTTACGGTTTTGGTTTTACAGCATATATGCTTTATCTGATTTATTTCTCACAAGGTGAAAGCAAAACAGCTCATTACGCCATATGTACGGCATTTATGGCACTTGGCATGATGCTTCCGGGAATGATTGCGGGATGGTTACAGGAGACAATGGGGTATCGTATGTTCTTCATATGGATTATGATATGTACAGCTGCTACATTCTGGGTGACTTCTCTTCTAAAAATTGACGGTAAATTCGGAAAGAAATGAATGTAAAAGGAAAAACAGGACAAAACTTAATTGAATATTTCCATAATTTATTAATAGCTAATTTTCAATTTCTCGCATAATCTTATATCTTTGCGATGTATTAACAATAAACATAAATAAAATGAAAAGAAATTTACTATCGGCATTTATTACACTTTCAAGTATATTATTCATTACATCTTGTGGTGACAGCTACTCTCCTATCACACTTGTAAGTTTGGATGAAAAAACAATTATAACGAACAATGACACTATAAAACTTACTAAATTTACAGAAGGAGAAGAATTTAATATAAAAGGAGGTAACGGAAAATATATAATCGACATTATAGAAAAAGAAAATAAAGATGTCATCACATATAACTATAATGGTGAAAAACTAACTATTACTCCAGCTAAAGAAGGAAGCAGTTATTTACAAATAAGCGACAGCGAAGATAATTCAAGCAGAATTGTTGTTGAAGTACAAAACAAAAACAGGAAATATATTGTAACAGAAGTAAATACAGATATTATCGGAGGTGAATTGACACAAAACCAAATTAATGAAATCAGCGATAACATGTTGGCAAATTCTATAGTAAAGTCCGGAGGTAAATTTGAATTTACATACATATCTAAAGAATTTAATAATGGTAACGTTTCCATTTGGCCTACAGAATCAGATGACTGTATTTCTGGTATATTCAACCAAAGTAATTCATTTGACGATGATTTGAAAATACCTACTACAGAATTTAAGATAATGTTACCAAGTAATAATAGCTTCCAAGAAATTGAATTAAATTTATATGAACAAAGTGAAGAAAACAAATATATACTTTCACAAGATGTGACAGATATATATAAAGGACAATATAGTAATTTAGAAAAAGCCACAATTAAATACATTTTAATTATACCTTCCGACTCAAATAAAGAAACTAATGACAAATAAGCCGGAACACATCGACATACAGTCTTTCGATTTTTTCCAGAGAATAGAAAAAATACATACTCAGCCCGCAGCGTCGCAAGACAACCTGCGGGCTAAGTATATCATGTTGCGAAAGGTTCTTGAACAGGCTTGTTATGAACTGACAACAGGAGTTACAGCATCTTTCGCCAATATGTTTTCACGTCTGGACTTCATCTGCAAGGAAAAGAAAATGACGCCTTCGGACAGATATGCCATACAGACAATGAGGCGTAACTGCAATGCTGCCCTTGAAGATGGATTCCATACCGACATGAATGAGTATCTTTATGACCTGAGAGCCATTGTCAGATTTATTTCATTGGGTTTTGAAGAAGATATTCCGGCTTCCATACTTCCGCAGATACCGCATTCAAACAGACCTTACAGCGGTACCAGACTTTCGCATATTCCCTACGTAAGAGCGTCGGTAAGCAGCTGGAATGACACACAGATATTTGCATCGACAGACAGCGATGAAGATCATATGATTGTGATAAACTATGCAAAGGGAGGTTTTGACGGTGATTTGTCATACCTGAAAGATATCCTTTCGGAAAATATGCAGATAAACCTGCTGGATGTAAAAATGGATGAGGATAATCATTACATACCCGGACTAATTATCGTTCATCCAGATTTTTTGCTTGATATAAGTGCTTTGGCGTCGTGTTTCAGAGAGTATGGACATCATCCGTTAAATTACTTCATGAGCCGTATAAAGCCTAAAGCAAATACGCATCATATTCTTATGGGTAACCTTGCCGGACAGTTCCTGGACGACTACATAAATGAAAGAAGCACTGCTCCTGTCACCTATAATGACAGTCTGAAAAAATTCTTTTCAGCATCAGCTCTTGACTTCTGTACATGTTCCATCCCGGAAAACTTTCACTCAATGGCACAGTCGCAAATGATGAACATACGTTCCTTCGTGAATGACATCCTGCCGCACAGCATTCCGTCTTTCGACCGTAACAAGGTCCTTCTTGAAGCATCCTTCATATGCGAGAAACTGGGATTGCAGGGACGTGTTGACTTGCTACAGAAGGATTTCAAAGTCCTCATTGAACAGAAAGCCGGTAAAAAGGATGAATATAACAAGAGACACAAGGAAGACCATTTCATACAGATGATGTTATATCAGGGGGTACTGATGTACAATTTTGGCCGTATGGCAGACGATATGCAGACATTCCTGCTATATTCAAGATATACAGACGGACTGATGATAGAACATTTCACAAACCGTCTTTTCCGCGAAAGCATCAAACTGAGGAATATGATTGTGTGCAATGAGATGGCTTTCAGTGACGGGGCAATATCTAAAGTATCAGAAGAACTGAATACTGATTTACTGAACGAACTGCAAGTACATGGTAAGCTATGGAACGATTTTCAAGAGCCCGAACTGTACAGGACAATACAGACATTAAAACACTGTTCACCTTTGGAGAAAGCTTACTTCCAAAGATTTTACACATTCATATCAAAAGAATCTGTCCTTTCGCGTACGGGCGGCAATGAAGACCAGTCAAGAGGATTTGCCGCTGTATGGCATACGCCATTAGCCGAAAAAATAGAAAACGGAAACATACTGACCGGACTGAAAATAACAGACAAACGGAAAAGCTCGCCCAACAAAGGATATGACCTTATAGAGTTGAGCATTCCTACTTATGGTGAAGATTTCCTTCCTAACTTCAGAAAGGGAGATATAATAATATTCTATTCGTACAAAGACAAGCCTGATGTACGCAATGAAATTCTGATGAAGGGAAATATAACGGAAATATCTCACGACAAGGTTACAGTAATACTGCGTAACGGACAACAGAACAAGGACATTATCGGGAATGAAGAGGATACTTTCGCTATCGAACATGACTACTCGGACATTTCCGCCTCGGCAGGGATAAGAGGACTTTTCTCCTTCCTTTCAGCATGCCAGGACAGAAAAGAACTGCTCCTTGGTATTAGAAAACCGTCATGCGACAAAGACATTACCCTAAACGGTTCATACGGACGTTTCGACGAACTTATTTTAAAGGAAAAACAGGCTGAAGACTATTTTCTGCTTGTAGGCCCTCCGGGAACAGGAAAGACATCGTGCGCCCTGAGATATATGGTTGAAGAGGCATTGACGGAAAAAGAAACGTCATTGCTACTGCTTTCATATACCAACAGAGCCGTGGACGAGATATGCAGTATGCTTGTTGACTCAGGTATAGCGACACACACTCCATTTATCCGTATAGGACACGAAATGTCATGTGACAAAAGATTTGAACCGTTCCTGATGAAAAACAGACTTGCAGACTGCAGGAAACTTACGGACATAAGGAAAAGAATAACAGATACAAGAATATTCGTAGGTACTACAACATCAATAAACAACCGACTGAATCTGTTCGACATAAAGCATTTTGAAATAGCCATAATAGACGAGGCGTCACAGATACTCGAACCGGATCTCACAGGTATATTGTCTGCCAGAAACGGGACTAGGAATGCCATAGACAAGTTCGTTATGATTGGCGATTACAAACAATTGCCGGCAATAGCCCTTCAGAATGCGGAAAGTGCAATTATAACAGACAGGCTTTTACTTGACATAGGCCTTAACGATTGCAGAAACTCTCTGTTTGAAAGACTTTACAAGCAAAGCAATGACAACGTAAAAAGTGTCCTGCGCAAGCAGGGACGTATGCATCCTGCTATAGCCGAATTTCCAAACAACACATTCTATATGCGTGAGAAACTGGAATGTGTGCCGCTTCCACATCAGGAGGAAGAATATCCATATACTGTCAAGCCAGAGAATCCGGATAAGATAGAACAACTTCTTACTGAAAGGAGAATGATTTTCATCACAGCCCCTACACCTGAAAACAGTTCGACATATTCCGACAAGACAAACATAAACGAGGCAAGAATAGTAGTGGCAATATTGAAAAGGATTTACAACCTTACAGAAAACAGCTTTGACGCAAACAAGACTGTCGGCATAATTGTACCCTACAGAAACCAGATTGCCATGATACGCAAGGAGATATCCAAACTCGGCATACCACAATTGTCTGATATATCGATAGATACGGTGGAAAGATATCAGGGAAGCCAAAGAGATGTCATCATCTATTCTTTCACGGCACGCAATTATAGCCAGCTAAACTTCCTTACATCGAACACCTTCCGTGAAGATAATGCCCTGATAGACCGCAAACTGAATGTGGCAATAACAAGGGCACGCAAGCAACTTATTATGACCGGTAATCCACAGATTCTGGGTGCGAACATCACTTTTTACAAACTGATGGAATACATACGTATGAACAACGGATATGTAGAAACTAACACTGATGATTTTTGCAGAGGCAATTTCTCTATTCCACAATACACCCATAACTGGGAACTTAATAATAAATCGTATGTTGTTCCCGAAAACTTTTTACAGGCTTATAATGACATAATCGGGAAAGAAATCTCCGGGAGACAGGTACTTGCCGGTATTACGGAGGCTCAAGCCAACGAAATTATTTCATACGGAAGAACGGACTTCACATCTCTTTCAGGATTAAATGCTGAAGATTATTCTCTGATATACAATTTCTACCGAATGAGAAAACAGTATTCAGCAGCCATGGCAATGTATGAGGACTGCGGCAATTGGCTGAGAGATGCCATAAACAATGTTTCCGGACGTGTAGTTTTCTGTGACCTCTCATATGAAGCTGGCGCATCGGGACTTGCCTTTACTGACTTATGCCGAAGTTTGAGGCATACAGATATATATTATCTTGGCATAAATCCAATGGAGGCAATGGGAAAAACGAGTGAGAAATTCTTTACTTCCGACAGTTACCGACACGTGAAATGCGGTTTCTATCCACGTATAACAGCCATAAACGACGGTTTCTGGAGAGCACACTCTGTTCTTCCTGAACTGGTTATTTTCAACCTTTCAAACCTCTTCGACAGGATTTCAACAGAAGAGGCTCGACATCTGGCCATACACATAAGCCAAATTGTACATGCACGTCCCCTCAACCGTTATGTTACATTATACAGAGACGATGCTGGAGATATGATGAACATAAACGCTTACAGGGCATTCTGCAGTAATCTTTGCAGTGAGTTCAAGAAACTGAACGAACAAATGCCCATAACGTCGAAATACTACCTCAGCAAAAATGAGAATGTTCCGGAATACGAGAAATTCATTTATGAGATAAAATCAAACAGATAAAACAATAATCATGGAAAACAAATCAAAACGCGCGGTTATCATGGGTGCCACTTCAGGAATAGGATACGAAGTAGCGCGCCTGTTACTGGCCAACGGCTGGACTTTGGGATTGGCCGGAAGACGTGAAGAAAATCTTAAAAAATTGCAGGCGGAGACCCCCGAAAGAGTATATATAAAAGCCATTGACATAAAGGACAGCAATGCGGACAAACTGCTTCTATCGCTTATAGATGATATGGGAGGCATAGATATGTACTTTCACAGTTCCGGTATAGGCTATCAGAATGCCAAACTTGATGCCGATACTGAACTTAACACACTGGAGACAAACGGAACCGGGTTTACCAGAATGATTGGTACCGCATTCAGATATTTCCGTGAAAAGGGTTACGGACACATTGCTGTGATAAGTTCCATAGCAGGAACAAAAGGACTCGGTATAGCTCCAGCATATTCAGCTACAAAAAGATTTCAGAATACCTACATCGACGCACTTGAGCAACTGTCAGGAATGCAAAAGCTAAATATACGCTTCACTGATATACGTCCGGGATTTGTTACCACAAATCTCCTCAACGACGGAAAAAACTATCCCATGCTTATGCAAACGGGAAAAGTGGCAAGACAGATAGTAAAAGCCCTAAACAGGAAGAAAAGAGTTGCTGTCATAGACTGGAAGTACAGCATCCTCGTATTCTTCTGGAAACTTATACCCCGTTGTATATGGAAGAGAATGAATGTCAAAAACTGACTCAGGCTGTCTGATGCACCTTTTCCTTTTCTACGATAGAACACAATCTGTGATATACATATCTGAAAGCCGGCAACAGAAAAGCCACGGCAAACATCCATGCAACAGGATCGCCAAAGCACACTGCCCAATATCCCCACATAGGAACGGCAACCACACTTACAAGCACTCTGGCTATCATTTCCGCCACACCGGACAACATGGAAAGCTGTGTATATCCTGCTCCCTGAATGGTATATCTGAATATACAGACCATACCCAAAAAGATAAAGAATGAAGCCGATACATGCAGAAACAATGCTGTGTCGGCTATTATTTCCGTCTCAGCCGAATCGACAAACAGTAAAGCTATATCTTCGGAAAAATTCCACAACACCAGATTTACCATTACAACATATACTATTGTAAGCATCATAGCAGCCTTCACTCCCTGCCATATCCTTTCCGGCTTTCCGGCACCATAGTTCTGTCCAC
Source organism: Candidatus Phocaeicola faecipullorum (assembly GCA_018884025.1). Classification (GTDB taxonomy): domain Bacteria; phylum Bacteroidota; class Bacteroidia; order Bacteroidales; family Bacteroidaceae; genus Phocaeicola; species Phocaeicola faecipullorum. The sequence goes on along the minus strand of JAHLFB010000098.1, from coordinate 4,663 downwards.
TGTAAGTAGCCATTGCCATACCGAGACTTTCCAACATGCAAAGGAAGAACATCTTTATCCTCATTGCCGCTGTAAATGCCGCCACACATGCCGTACCCAAAGCATTGTTGGAACTCTGAAGCATTATACTGCCGATGGCTGTTATGGAGAACTGAAGTCCCATTGGGGCACCTATATAAAGGAGCTGCCTTGCCAGTTCCGGACGGAAACGCCTGTCGGACGGAGTAGTCTTGAGTATATCAAATTTCCTGTACATGTATCTGTAACACAAGATAGCGGAAACTCCCTGCGACACAACAGTCGCTATGGCCGCTCCGGCTACCCCCCAGCCTAATACCAATATACAAACCAGATCAAGCACAACATTCAGCACAGTGGAAAGCATAAGGAACCAGAACGGAGTCTTGCTGTCACCCAGCGCACGGATTATACTTGACAGCAGATTATAATAAAATGTACAAGGAATACCGATGAAAGTTACAAGAAGATAGAGATAGGCACCCTCCATAATATTTTCAGGTGTCTGCATCCATCTCAGAATATAGGCACAAAGCAGGCTAGTTATTACAGCTATGGCTACGGACATAATTCCCGCCAATTTAAGGCTGACAGACACATACCTGCGCATTGTGACATAATCGCGCGCTCCGAATTTCTGCGCCACCGGAATACCGAATCCGCCACAACAGCCATTGCAAAAACCAAGTATAAGAAAAACTACAGAAGTGCTTGCACCGACAGAAGCAAGCGCATTAATACCAAGAAACTTTCCTACTATCGCAGCATCTACAAGCGAATATGTCTGCTGCAAAAGATTTCCCAACAAAAGAGGTATCGTAAAATTCAAAATAAGAGGCAGCGGAGCCCCCGAAGTCATCTCTTTCGACTTTGCCATATATCCTTGTTCTTATTACCGGGATGCAAAGTTAATGTATTTTCCACACTCATATATTTAAGGCTATTCAGATTTTAACAAAAAATAAACTGCACCGGATAACGTCACCTTCTCGACGTTCATCCGATGCAGTTTGAATATTATTTGAAAGATGTTTGCAAAAGCATTTCAAAGCCTTTGCAGGACAGCTTATCAGATACCAAGAGATTTCTTGACAGCCTCAATCTTTTCTTCAGCGTCAGCGCATGCTCCGGCATAGCACTTAGGACAAGCCATTTCGCCCTTGATTTCCATATAGAACTTAATCTTAGGTTCAGTTCCTGAAGGACGTACAGAAATCTTAGTTCCGTCTTCTGTGAAGAACTGAAGCACGTTAGATGGTTCTGGCATATCGATGTCAGTAACATTACCGTTGCCGTCTGTAGCCTTAAGAGTCTTGTAATCCTTAACAAGAACAACTTTAGAACCGCCAAGTTCCTTAGGAGGACATGCACGGAAGTTGTCCATCATAGCCTTGATTTCGTCAGCACCGCTCTTACCCGGTTTAGTAACGTTTACAGTCACTTCCTTAGAGAAACCGTATTCAACATAGATTTCCATCAATATATCGTACAATGTCTTGCCCTGGTCTTTAGCCCATGCACAGATTTCAGCAAGAAGAGCACAAGCAGAAACAGCATCTTTATCGCGAACGAAATCTTCAGCAAGGAATCCGTAGCTTTCTTCACCACCACCGATGTACTGTTTGATACCTTCGTTCAGACGGATCTGACGTGCAATCCATTTGAAACCAGTGTAACAGTCGTACATTTCGATATTGTTCTTGTCAGCCACAGCCTTGATAAGTTCAGTAGTAACGATAGTCTTAACAACGAATTCATTACCCTTCATCTTACCCATAGCGATACGGTTCTTGATGATGTAGTACAAGAAAATCAAGCAAGTCTGGTTACCGTTGATAAGTACCCATTCGCCTTCGCTGTTCTTGCAAGCCATACCAACACGGTCAGCGTCAGGGTCGGAAGCCATAACGATATCGGCATCGATACTCTTTGCAAGGTTGATAGCAAGTGTAAGAGCCTCAGCATTTTCAGGGTTTGGAGAGATTACAGTTGGGAAATCACCACTCTTTACCATCTGTTCAGGTACGCAGTGAACATTCTCAAATCCCCACATCTTAAGAGCCTGAGGAATAAGCATCATACCTGTTCCGTGGATAGGAGTATAGACAATCTTGAGGTCTTTCTGACGTTTGATAACTTCAGGGTCGATAGAGATTGAGTGAACTTTTTCCAAGTAAACATCGTCCACATCCTTACCGATAATCTGGATAAGGTCTTTGTTACCTTCAAACTTGATGTCGGCAGCAGAAGCAATCTTGTTAACTTCGTCGATGATACCCTTGTCGTGTGGAGCAAGAACCTGTGCACCATCATCCCAGTATGCCTTGTAGCCGTTATATTCTTTTGGATTGTGTGAAGCAGTAAGGATGATACCGCTCTGGCAGCCAAGGTGACGGATAGCGAATGACATTTCAGGAGTAGGACGCATATCGTCGAAAAGATATACCTTAATACCATTTGCAGAGAAGATGTTTGCAGAGATTTCTGCAAACAGACGGCTGTTGTTACGGCAGTCGTGACCTACAACTACAGAAATATCTTTCTTGCCTGCAAAACATTTATTAAGATAGTTAGACAAGCCCTGAGTGGCAGCACCTACAGTATAGATGTTCATACGGTTTGAACCAACACCCATGATACCGCGCAAACCGCCTGTACCAAACTCCAAGTCTTTATAGAAAGCTTCAATCAAGTCAGTCTTGTCTTCGTTTTCAATCATACGTTTTACTTCTGCTTGAGTTTCAGCATCATATGCTGGTGTCAACCATTTCTGTGCCTTCTCAATACAAAGCTTAATTAATTCTTCGTTTCCCATGATTAGTTGTTATTTAAATAATTATTGATTATATGATTAATTATCCACAAAAATATAAAATGAAATCAAATTATCCTAATGTTTTTTTATTAAAAGAGGATGACAAGAGAATTTCTACTGCTTATGAGTAACTAAAGCGGAGTTTCTATCCCATAGTGTAATTTGATTTATTAGTATAAAGCAGTGTTTAATCACTGTTTCTCCCTTAAAAATAAGCAAATCATATCTATTTATGGAAAAACATATTATCTTTGCAGTAGCGAAACAGTCATTTCCGAAACAGGTGTTTCGGAAATGAAAAAAGAACAAATGATATGAGATTTTTTGACAGGACAAAAGAAATAGCATCCTTGCGTGAGATTCGACGGATGTCAAAAGACAACGCCCAGTTCACGGTAGTGACAGGACGTCGCCGTATTGGCAAGACCTCCCTCGTATGGAAGGCATACGAGGATGAACCTATCCTATATTTCTTCGTTGCCCGAAAAGCCGAAGGTGACTTGTGCGAAGATTATAGGCTTGAAATAGAAGAGAAATTAGGAATCCCGACAATGGGACGGGCGGAACATTTCGCCGATGTGTTCGAATTCCTGATGAAACTTTCCACGGAGCGTCCCATCACGCTGTTCATTGACGAGTTTCAGGAGTTCTTCCGAGTGAACAAATCAGTATACAGTGACATGCAGCGCATCTGGGACTTATATAGCACGAAAGCCCGTATGAACCTTGTCGTCTGCGGCTCGATATACTCCATGATGACGAAGATATTCAAGGACAGGAAGGAACCACTGTATAACAGGCAAACACGTTTTATGACCGTGAGTCCGTTCACTCCGGCGGTGCTTAAGGAAATCCTCAAGGAATACTATCCTGACCACACGTCAGAAGACCTGCTTGCCCTGTATTCGTTCACAGGCGGAGTAGCCAAGTATGTACAATTGCTTGTGGATTCAGGGGCTACGACCAAGTCCGCCATGCTTGACCACATCATAAAGGCCGACTCCATCTTCTTAGGAGAAGGGAAAGCCATCCTTATCGAGGAGTTCGGCAAAGATTATGGGGTGTATTTCTCAATTTTGTCGGCCATAGCGAGAGGCAAGACCTCCCGTTCGGAAATAGAGAACGTGGTAGGCAGGGAAATCGGCGGCTACCTGACCAAACTGGAAAATGAGTACGAAGTGATTGCCAAGAAGCAGCCCCTTTTCGAAAAAAGTTCCACCAAGAATGTACGCTATACGATAGAAGACAACTTCTTCACGTTCTGGTTCCGTTTTATCTACAAGTACAGTTATATGTTGGAAATAGAAAACTACGAAAGCATGAAGACGATTATCAACCGTGACTACGAGACATTCAGCGGCCTGATGCTTGAACGCTATTTCAGACGTGTACTGATAGAGCGTCAAGCTTACACACGCATCGGAGGTTGGTGGGATCGCAAGGGCGAGAATGAAATCGATATCGTGGTTGAGAATGAGTTGAACGAAGAAGCCACATTCTTCGAGGTGAAACGCAAGGCAGTAAACATTGATATAAAGATGCTTAAACATAAGGTACAAGCCTTTATGCGCGCCACAGGTGAGTTCAAAGGGTATAAAATCTCCTATGAAGGGCTGTCAATGGATGATATGTAAATGGAGGTTTTCAGGATTTTTATCCCAAGATGAACTTAAACCTTTGGTGAAATTCTTCAACACAGGAGGATGTGTCAAAATGACGCATCCTCTTTTTCGTTATATAATCATTGCTTTCTCATTTTTCATAGAGTATGCTTTCAATTTTCCTGTAATATCCCTATATCCATGCTTTCAAGCGGTATAATCGGCTGTA
>JAHLFB010000009.1 GCA_018884025.1 Candidatus Phocaeicola faecipullorum | reverse complement strand
GTCAATCTTGATGCGATCGCTCATGTGGCCATGAAATACGGACTGTCCGTAAAAGTCACTGGAGCGGCGGACAGTGCGACAGGCACAGCTTCCATCAACAACACGCTGAGCACAGCCAGAGCCGATTATATCACTGATGAACTCATCAAGCGGGGTATTCCGGCAGAAAACATTACAAAGGTCTATGAAGGAGGCATCTCAGATTATGTCCCGGACGAAGCCAATAGGCACACCAAAGTGGAACTTTATTTCAGATAAGTCTTTTTGTTCATAAATTGAAAATAGCTTTTTCATTTTTGACGAGAGCCTGTCCGTGACGGATCGGCTCTCGTTTATTCTAATATAACTCGATATGTTTCCCTGGATTGAAAGTCGTGTGTTCATTATGGGATACATACCCCAACTGGTTTGTAATACAGTTCGTTCTTCCGATGATTTTGTCAATGTTCCGGTGTGAATGACCATATATCCAGTAATCAATCGGACTTTTTCCGATAAAGTCTTCAAGCTCCACAGTAAAAGCACCGTTTAGCGGGCTTCCATTGAACTCCGGTGCGAGTAGTTCAAAGGAGGGTACATGGTGTGTCACGACAACAATGTGTTCCGTATTGCTTCGGGATATGCTTTCTTTCAGGAACTTCAAGCATTTGTCATGCTCCATGTTGAAACGAATCCAATTAAGCGGATTGCCATCTCCACATTTTATACGCCTGAAATCGGATATAGCCTGCTCTGTCAAGAATGCATCACGCTGTTTGATATAAGACCATAATGTAGTCGATATTATTTCTGTGTGTTCGGATAACGGAATAACCGCGTTATAATGGCATGAGACATTTGTCCTTATTTTTAATGCCCAGCCGTCATATAATGAATCCAAGTCAAACATCTTGTAGAACTCATGGTTTCCCGGTACGACAATCACTTGCTCATAATTGTCAGATGCCCAATCCCAGAACGGATGGCGGCTGTAGTTTTCATCTCCGAGATAGCCGATGTCACCTGCCAATACAAGGACATTTCCTGCCACTTGCAGCGGATTATGCTTGATATAACTGCCATTTTCCGCAAATTCCAGATGAAGGTCGGATGCGTATTGGAGCCGTATCATTTTACAAAAAACTGTTTTTCAGTTGTTCCAACATCTGCTCCCCGGTAATGTTCTGCAGACCGGCCGATTTGAAGAAGTCCTGATTGGGAAGTTCATCCTTTACTTCCTCACAGAAATGTGACACATCGTCCTTTAATGTCTGCGACACATCCTCGAACCTGTCAGAAGGAGCGAGCATGGCTGCAAGCCTGAACACATCCTTTTTGTGTTTTTGTATATGCTTGCTGTCAACCTGGCCACCCTGAGCCTTTCTCTCGGACATTTCAAGGAATGCCTTGCATTTTAAGCAGATTAGACTCTCCACATTTGCTATATGCACTCCGTCTTCAACATGACTGTGTCCTATTGTGAAATTGTAATAGTCATCATCCATGAGTATGGCCGAAAGGCTTGACAGGTCATCATCCGTCGGAATGGGGGTTATGTGGGCATCTTCAGGAAAGTCCAACAGTCCGATATTGCGCGAGAAAAGCTCTATTTGATAGGGAAATTCCATATTTGTCGGTTTCATAAACCGATAATACTCATGTTTGTGCAGATTGCCTTCACCTGTGCCTATGTTGCGTTGCTCGTATCCTGCGGCTTTTACCAGTTCCCAAAACCGGGCGACAAATTCATGTGAAAGCGCTTCAACAATCAGAATGATGTCTATATCCTTGGTCGCTCTCGGAGTCTGTGCATACAGTTCCTCGTGTATTTCACATGCCGTACCGCCTATTATTACATAGGAATTCTCAAATCCCTTGAAGAACTCCTTGAATCTTTCAATTCCTTTTACCATTTCATATCGTTAATAAGATTATCCAATTCTATTTGAACTCTTTCGTCTTGATTGTCTTTAAGTGACAAATACAGCGACAGCTTATCTACAGTCCCTGTATGGCTCAACAGTTTCGGGTCATATTTCCATACTTCGATGCGGCATGTTCCATATTCCTTGTCGGTAGCGATGCCCGATTGCTGGATGCCTGTTTTGTCAATCGCAACCATATTCACAGATTCTTTGTTGATCATAGTGTATTCCGACAGGGCGTTTATGCCGCACTCCAAACTTTTTTCAGGAATTATATCTGAGAAAACTGTCTTGTCAAGCGGAGACACAAGCAGAGGCAGAGCGTTCTCCCAAAGTTCCCTGCCATAATAAACCAATCTTACTTCTTTCGTCTTTTTCCCTTCAAGCGAAACCAACCCATTTTCACTCAACCACCGTAGCGAGCGGTTAATGGTTGCGTAAGAGACCTGAAAGATATCCATCAGATCTATTGCCTCGCACCTGTCAATGGATTTCACTTCCAGATTGTACAGCAGCATACATTGGGCAATGGGAGGGATTGTCTCTTTTATATCCGCTCCTTTGGTTTTTGACTTTTTCAAGTCAATTAGAAGCGATGGGATAAACATCTGTTTCTTCGGAACGATAAAATTGCTTCTTTGTGCAACCAGTCTTCCTATATTGTATGATGCTATGTTTTCTGCAACAAGTATGACAGGGCATCCGCATTTGTTCTCAATCAGATTGAATGTCCGCTTCAGCATGGCTGGGGTTGTATCATTTCCACCATTAGCAAATGCAAATATAACCGTGCAGCCGAATAATGCACCTTTGTAAAGTTTGAAATTCTGTGTTATAGCAACAGGAATCGTATCCGACAACTGTTTCTCTAACGGGAAAAGAGTGGTCTTTTCATCTAATACGGAGAAAATATAGTCAGCCGTGTCTTTTATAAATTCACTATTATTGCACATAATCATATTGCTTTGATTTTGTGCAAAAGTAATGATTTTATTTTGATAAGCAAAAAGATAAGCACTTTTATTGCATTTGTATGTCTCAATATCATTTGATTTCTTCCCGGCTGCCTGTCAGTCCTGCTTTCCCGTGCAAAGGTACTGCGGAGGGCGAATGTCAAGTACCGCCATGCTGACAGGCCTGCGTACCGGATGACAGCTTTCCGCAAATCACAGATTTGGGTATTTCATCAGCTACTTTGCCGTCCACTTGCCTTATTGCCCCTGACCCGCAGTCTTTTCACGCACGAAAATCATTCCCGACCGGAAGCCGTAAGGCTCCGAGAAAAGGGAA
>JAHLFB010000097.1 GCA_018884025.1 Candidatus Phocaeicola faecipullorum | reverse complement strand
GCTATCAGTGAACGATTCAAGGAAAATGGCAGTAGAAAACTTACTATTGATGAGGTAGAGCATATTGTGAATGAACTTGCCGAACATCCCATGCAGAAACCTTATCTGAATGATGCCAGAACCAAAATGGCTTCAAGGGATTTCAGTTTCCGAGATGCGTATCATGGTAATATAGCAGATTACTTGCAAGCTGTGACTCCCGAAGAGTTTGAACGATTCATCGGCGACCAGTCTATTGATTTTGACCGTATCTTAGCGGATAACAAAGATGTGCTTAAACGCTTAAAACAGTCAGAAGATGAGTAAGGATATTGTTTACATAGATTACGATGAAGTCTTAAACATCTATGGCAAAATGATTGATGCCAGTGATGGTGGCTTTGAAGGAGTGCGTGATGAAGGTGGTATTCGTGCAACATTGGACTTTGTGCAAAATGATTTATACTATCCGAACTTTGCCGACAAACTGACCTATCTAATGTATAGATTTTGTTCCGGGCACTTCTTTAATGATGGAAATAAGCGTATTGCACTGACTTTGGGCGCGTACTTCTTATACAAAAACAATTACTATTGGCACGCTTGTATCTGTATGCGCACATTGGAAGCTGTCATTTACCATGTGGCAGCATCGAATATAGACCAAGACTTGTTGCTGCGCATTGTCAATAGCTTTATGACAAGTAAAGACTATGACGAAGAACTGAAAATAGATATTGCCAATGCTATGAGCAAAGGAGAGTTGGGAATACAGGGAGAGGATTACGAACAATGAATGGAAAACAATTAAAAAATCAGCCTATTTTTTTTACCTTTGTAGAATCTAATAACACCGAACAACATGGAAAATCAAATAATCACAAAAGAGAAAAGCGATATAGAGAAACACTATCCTTATGACATAGGTTTGGCACTCAGCGGTGGTGGAGCAAGGGGTTTTGCCCATCTCGGAGCTTTGCAGGCACTGGAAGAGAAGGGTATAAAGCCGGATATAATCTCCGGAACGAGTGCGGGAGCCATAGTAGGGGCTTTCTATGCGTGCGGATTTAAGCCTAAGGAGATTCTGGAGATGTTTATGAAGCATGACGTAAAGGATTTTCTAAGCTTTACTTTGCCTAAAGAGTCTTTCCTTAAGTATGACGGATTCAGGAAATTTATGGAGAAAACATTCCCGGTAAAGAGTCTTGAGGAATTGAAAATACCGCTATATACAGTGGCTGCTGATTTTGATAATGGACTGTGTAAGGTATTTACTGAGGGTGAACTTGTTCCAAGGGTATTGGCTTCGTGTACTATACCTATTGTGTTCAAACCTATAAAGATAGACGGGGTGAGATATGTGGACGGAGGACTGTTTAAGAATTTCCCGGTCTCTCCGATACGTGGCTTGTGTCGTAAGGTTATAGGGGTGAATGTTTCTCCAAAAATGGTGGAGGAATATGAGGACAACGTCCTGCATGTGGCTGTACGTTCTTATCAGTTTATGTTCAAGCAGAATGCGGTGGAGGACTCAAAGCTGTGTGACTTGCTGCTGGAGGTGGATTCGATAGACGAATTCAGCACTTTCGACCTGAAAAATGCTTACAAGATATATGAACAGGGGTACAGGCAGATGGTGGAACTGCTGGAGGGAAATAATAATTAAAAATTAAGAATTAATAGTTATTGGCTCTTATAAAGCATTATGAATGGAGCTAACAACTAATAACTAACAACCAACAACTAAAAACTCATAAACTTACAAACTCACACATACATATGGAAAAATTATCAAACAGTGAACTGCAGATTATGGTGTCGGCCGCCGGAGCTGAACTGTGCAGTATAATGTGTAACGGAAAGGAGTATTTATGGCAGGCCGACCCTGCTTACTGGAACAGACATTCGCCTGTACTTTTCCCTATTGTGGGAAGGGTGTGGGACAATACATACAGATGCTGCGGTGAGACTTATTCGCTCGGACAGCATGGTTTCGCACGCGATATGAAGTTTCAGCTTGTGAGCATGAAGGATGACGAGGTGTGGTACAGGCTGACGGACAATGAGGAAACTCACAAGAAATATCCTTACAGTTTCTGTCTTGAGATAGGCTACAGAATTGAACAGAAGAAGGTTCATGTGATGTGGAGGGTGAAGAACACCGGCAAGGGGGATATGTATTTCCAGATTGGAGCGCATCCGGCTTTCTATTTCCCGGGATATGATGCTGACACTAAGGAACGTGGATTCTTCGGCTTCGACAGGACTGAGGGGTTGGAATATATCCTGATAGGCGAAAAGGGGTGTGCGGTGACTGATGTGCATTATCCTTTGAACCTGAAGGACGGCCTCTTGCCGCTTGATACTTCTACGTTCGATGCGGATGCTCTTATTTTGGAGAATGGACAGGTTAAGGTGGTCACTCTGTACGACAATGCGCGTAAAGCTGTGCTGAGTCTGCAGTTTGATGCTCCGGTAGTGGGGCTGTGGTCGCCTCCTGCAAAGAATGCTCCGTTTGTATGTATAGAGCCGTGGTATGGACGGTGTGACAGGATGAATTATGACGGTGAATACAAGGATAAGGACTGGATACAGAAACTTCAGCCTAATGGTGTGTTCAACGGGGGATATGTGATAGAAATACTGGAGTGAGAATGAAGATTATACATACCAGCGACTGGCATCTGGGACATATACTGTACGAGCATGACAGAACGGCGGAGCATGCCGCTTTTCTGTCGCAGCTGCGTGATATAGTGGCGGAGGAGAAACCTGACGCACTTCTGGTGAGCGGGGATATTTACGACCGTACGAACCCTTCCACTTCGGTACAGAAAATGTATTACAGGGCTTTACTGGATATTCATTCCGCTTGTCCGGATATGGCGATTGTAGTTACAGCGGGTAACCACGACAGCAAGGCTATGCTGGAACTGGGGCGTGAACTGTGGCAGATGGCGGGAGTGACGGTGGTAGGCCAGGTGGAACGCAGGGACGGGATGATTGACCTGGACAGGCATATCATAGCCATACGCGACGGAAATGGGGATGCGAAAGGTTATGTGGTGGCTGTTCCGCATATCTTCGACCAGAATTATCCGGTGATAGACGAGAATGCTCCGAAGGAGGAACGCAGAAGGGTGTTCTTCAGTACGTTGCTTGACAGGGTGGCGGAGATGGATACGGATAATCTGCCTGTGGTGATGATGGCGCATCTGACCATTGCGAACAGTAATTGTACTGGGCATGAGCAGGATGTGGTAGGTGGAATAAACGAGGTGCCGCAGGAGGAACTGGGAGGCGGATATGACTATCTGGCTTTGGGACACATACATTTTCCGCAGACTCTGAGGAAGGATAATTCTGTGGCTAGGTATTCTGGCGCACCTGTTCCGGTGAGCTTCGACGAGAATTATCCGCATTCGGTGTCGGTAGTGACGGTGGAAAGGGGAAAGTTGCCCGAAATAAGGGAGGTGAGGATAAGGAATGTCAGACCTATGCTGACTGTGCCTTCCGAACCGTCGGCTTTCAATGTGGCTCTGGACGGACTTAAGGAGATAAGGAGCGACGAGGAGTGTTACGTCAGGCTTAATATACTTATGGACAGTCCGATGCCTTCCGACTATATGGAACAGATAACTAAGGCTCTCGACGGAAAGAGGGCGGCATACTGCTGCTGTAGGATAATGAGGGTGGAGAACGGGGCTGTGTCTGACGATACGGCTGTGACTTATGACGAGTTTCAGGAGCTTTCTCCGCTGGATGTGGCGCAGAGGTTCTATAAGTCGAAGTTCGGAACAGAGATGTCGGAGCAGATGTCGGACATGATAAGTGAGGCTATAAAAAGATATACCGAGGAAGAGAAGATTTAAAGAATGAAACTGATAAACCTGAAAATAGAGAATATAGCGTCGATAGAATCGGCTGACATTGATTTCGGAGAGGGGCCTCTGGCGGATACTTCGGTGTTTCTCATCACGGGGGATACCGGGGCGGGAAAGTCAACTATCCTGGATTCTATCTGTCTTGCCCTGTATAATACTACTCCGAGGCTGAATATGGCTTCGGGAACGAAATCGAATTTCGGAGACGACAATATAACGGCCAGGAATACGTCAAACCTGTTGAGGCATGGGGCACGTCAGGCTTCGGCTGTGCTTCGTTTCGTTGGCTCGGACGGGGTGGAATATGAGGCGGCATGGCAGGTAAGGCGCAACAAGAATAACCGTCTTACTCCTCCGGAACAGACTCTCTCATGGGGGGAGGTGACCGTGAAGAATGCGGAGGCGGTAAGCAGGATTGTGACTGAGGCTGTGGGGCTTGACTTCGACCAGTTCTGTCGTACCACGATGCTGGCGCAGGGACAGTTTACGCGTTTCCTGAAAAGCAAGGATGATGAGAAGTCTGAAATACTGGAGAAGCTGACAGGTACGGGAATATATTCTGAAATAGGAAAGAAGATAGAGGAGATAAAGAAGGAGAAAGAGGCTGAATATACGGCTCAGAAAAATCGGACAGCGGGTATCGTTCTTCTGAAGAAGGAGGAGAAGGATTTGCTGATGGAGAGGCTGGAACAGGCTGAGACGGATAAAAAGGCTCTGGACCGTGAGACGGAACGTATGGATGCCTGCATGAAATGGATGGAGAACAGCGACAGGCTTCAGAGGGAGACGGCTGGTGCGGAACGGACGCTCAAGGCTTGTGAGGAGGTGATAAACTCTGATGCCTTCAGGGAGGAGGCCAGGCTTATTTCGGACATGGACAGGACTGGGGACGCAAGAAACTGTCTGCAGAGGATGAAAGAGGCGGAGAGAAAGACCGGCGAGCTGGAAAAGGAGGCCGGAAAGATGGGACAGGTTTATGTGGAACTGTGCAGAGGCAGGAATGGACTTAGAAACTGGATAGAGGAGAAGAAATCGTATCTGGCGTCTGTTAGGGAAAAGCTGGAGTCTGCTTCTGCGGATGCGCCTATGTTTGCGGGGGCTCAGAAGATTGAGGCTTTGTTGGGTGCCGCATATGATGCTTCGCTGAGGGTAAGGAAATACAGCGGGGCTATCGGTGAGATAAAGAACGGTATGCCTGCTCTTGAAAAGAAATGTGCGGATGCGCAGGAGGCGGTGGACAGGGCTTCGCTGGTTGTGGAACAGAAGGAAAAGGAGTATGAGAGGGCTGAAACGGAACTCAAGTCTCTCCGGCCGGAGGAGGTGAACGACGAGGTCAAGAGGCTGAATAGCGAAAAGGATGGTCTCAACTCCCTGAACGGAAATATACTGGAGCTGAAGAACTGCGGTAAGACACTCGAAAGGGTGGAAAAGGAGATTGCGGCTCTTGATACGGAGCTTAAACTGCGCAACGGGGAGATTGTAAAGGCTACGGAAACATACGGGGAGATAAACCGAAGATACGAGGAGGCGAGAAAGGCGTACGACAGTGTGCAACTCTCGCTGAAGGAGTGGACGGTGAGTTTGCGCAGTCATCTGAAGGTGGGTGATACGTGTCCTGTATGCGGACAGAAGATTGACTCGCTGGTGACGGACGCTGAGTGTAGCGAGAGGCTGAAACCGCTGGAGGAGATAGTGTCTTCGCTGGAAAAGGAGCTTCGTGACGCGGCTTCGGCATGCAACGGTATAGCATTGGTCATAGACAAACTTAAAAAGGATATGGCCGCAAAGGAGAAGGAGAGACGTGAAGCGTCGGACGTCAGGAAAGAAACTGAGAAAGGTGTGCTGCTGATGTGCAGGCGCATGGCTGTGGTATCAGATGAGATTACGGAAATGGATATCCGGGTGGTGGAAAACGTCATCGGTGAGAGGTCGTTACGGCTGAAAACGAGGATGAGCGAACTGATGGAAATCCAGAAAAGGATAAATGACGGAAACAAACGTCTGTCGGAACAGAACAGGGAGCTTTCGGCTTTAAGAAAGGCGGTGGATGAGGCAGTGAAGGTGAGAGACAGGGCAAGGGACGAACGTGTGTCTGCTGTGAAGGAGCTGGAACGTCTGTCGTCGCTTGTGGAGGCTGACAATAAGGTAATGGAAAAGTCTCTGGATGAAGCCGGAGGAATGATTACACTGAAGGGATGGAAGGAGCGCTGGACAGCGGATTCCAAAGGGCTCATTACTTATATAACCAGTGCGGCAGCGGAATATGCCGGATGGGAAAAGGAGGCTGACCGTACGGAGAAACTTATAGCGCAGGCATTACCGGCATATGAGAATATAGGAAAAATGCTTACATCGGTGGCTGAGAAATGGCCGGAATGGGCGGAAAGGAATGTAACGGAAGCTGTTCTGGTGGACAAACTGCAGGACAGGTGTATGGATTTCTCGAACAGGGTGCATGCTTTGTCGGTGTCTCTCGATTCTGAACGCAGGAATGCGCGTGAGGCTTCGGTGGAACTGGAAAGGTTCTTCGGGGAGGAAAAGGAGATTGACAGAGAGCGTCTGGAGTTTCTGCTTACGGTGGACAATCTGAAGGAAATCAGGGAGGCGCACGACAGAAAGATTGCGGATTTCAAGACTGCTTCAGGTGTACTGTCTGCCAGACGGAAGGAACAGGAGGCTCATATGGCTGTGCGTCCTGAGACATTGGACGGTGATGTTACGGTTGATATGCTGAAGACTTCGCTGGACGGTATGCACAAGCGTGCGGAGGAGATTATGGCTGAGATGGGACGTATAGACCAGCAGCTGAAATCGGATGAGAAGAATGCCTTGCGTTTCAGTGCTGAGAAGGAAAAGGAGGAGGCGCTGAGGAGTGTCTTTGCAGAATGGGATACACTGAACAAACTGTTCGGCGGGGGCGACGGAAAGATATTCAGAAGGATAGCGCAGAGCTTTATTCTGAACGACCTGCTGCACAGGGCGAACGGGTATCTGATGAAGCTGAACAAAAGATATCGTATGGACTGCGAGCCGGGAACGCTGACCATACGCATGATGGATATGTATCAGAATGATGCTCAGGGACCGGTGGATATACTGTCGGGCGGTGAGGGCTTTCTGGTGTCGCTTTCTCTGGCATTGGCTCTATCGTCGCTGAACAGGAGAAATCTGTCGGTTGACACTCTGTTCATAGACGAGGGGTTCGGAACTCTGAGCAGCGAGGTGCTTAATACCGTAATGAACATGCTGGAGAAACTGCAGAGCATGAACGGCAAGCGTGTGGGAATAATAAGTCACGTTGAAGGTCTGAAAGAGAGATTTGCCGTGCAGGTGAGGGTAAAACGCATTGACCAGACACGGAGTACGGTGGAAGTGGTGGATAGCAGGATTTAAAACGGTAGTGGTATGAAAAAGATTATATGGCTGGCAGGACTGGCATTTATGTGTGCCTGTACTGATGAACCTGACGGAAACGGAAATGAAGATGGTCAGGACAGAGGATGTAGCAAAATAGAGTTGACGGAGGTTATTCCGAGTGATTCGTATGATGTTACATCGGTAAAGACATTCAGTTTTGACGATGAAGGAATAACTTCTTATGTTTCTTCGCAGGAGATTGCGGGAGGACAGCTGTTCAGCCATTCTGTAACAACTTCGGCGGCATATTCCGGTAGTACGGTGACAATGAGTGACGACAACGGCAACGTAATGACTTATACTCTTGATGCTAATGGATATGCCGGAAGCTGTATATTTGAAGAGGGTGGAGGTACTGAACGGAGATATTCGTTCGGATATTTTAACGGAAATGACGGCAGACGCTATTTGCAAAATGTGTCTGAAACCATAGACGGGGAGGTTTATTCATCGCTGGAACTGGATTATTCCGTTGACGGAAGAGTTGGCGTGGAACAGACGGTTGACGGCTCGTCGCAGACTTACATTATAGAGTTTGACGACAGTGAGGCGGTGGAAAACAAGGCTGCTATGCCGGATCTGTTTCTGTCGGAACTGTATCCGCTGTCCTTGCATCTGGCGGCATATTACGGTGGTATCATAGGCAACGCGTATGAATATCTGTGTACGGATATGTATCCTGAGGATAGCCCGGAGCTGAACGAGCATACATCGTACAGCTATTCACTGGATGACGACGGATATTTGAGCGGCTGTAAGGTGACAACAAATAGCGGTGGAAGCAATTATGTGAGAAATATCGGTGTGAACATATCTTCAGAATAATAATCTTTAATATTTGAAAGGAGAATAAACATGAAAGCATATACTTATATATCAAAAGGCAGGTTTGAAATGAAGGAAAAACCTGTTCCGCAAATTGTCAGTCCGAAGGATGCCATAGTACGTGTGACACTTGGCAGCATCTGTACGAGCGACCTGCATATAAAGCATGGCAGTGTGCCGCGTGCTGTTCCGGGTATAACTGTGGGGCACGAGATGGTTGGAGTGGTAGAGAAAACCGGAAGTGCCATTACGAATGTGAAACCGGGCGACCGTGTGACGGTAAATGTGGAGACTTATTGCGGAGAATGTTTCTTCTGTAAAAACGGGTATGTGAACAACTGTGAGGACCCTGACGGAGGCTGGGCTTTGGGATGCCGCATAGACGGCGGACAGGCTGAGTATGTGCGTGTGCCTCATGCCGATATGGGACTGAACAGGATTCCGGACAACGTTACCGACGAGCAGGCTCTATTCGTGGGCGACATACTTGCCACGGGGTATTGGGCAGCACGTATCTCGGAAATAAAGAGTGACGACACTGTGCTTATCATAGGTGCAGGACCTACGGGTATATGTACGCTGATATGCACGATGCTTAAAAATCCGAAGAGGATAATAGTGTGTGAGAAATCGGACGAGAGGATAGCTTTCGTAAAGAGGCATTATCCGGGTGTATTGGTGGTAAAGCCGGAAGACTGCATGAAATTTGTAAAGGAAAATTCCGCTCATGGAGGTGCCGACGTAGTACTGGAAGTGGCGGGAGCGGAAGATACCTTCCGACTGGCATGGGAATGTGCCCGTCCGAATGCGATAGTTACGGTGGTGGCTCTTTATGACAAGCCGCAGGTGCTTCCTCTGCCTGACATGTACGGAAAAAACCTTACATTCAAGACCGGAGGAGTGGACGGATGCGACTGTGAGGAGATACTCCGCCTTATTTCGGAAGGGAAGATTGATACCACACCTCTCATTACACATCGTTTCTCTCTGGACGAGATAGAGGAGGCCTACCGTATCTTCGAAAACCGTCTGGACGGAGTGATAAAAGTAGCGGTGACGGAGAAACATTGATATTACAACCTTTAAAAGAATGAAAAACAACAGGAATTTTTATTATGAAAAAGACATTTAAATCTTTGCTCCTTATGGTGGGCATGGCTTTGTGCGGCATGATATCGTATGCACAAGACCCTAACTTTTATATTTATTTGTGTCTCGGACAGTCTAACATGGAGGGTAATGCCAAATATGAGGCACAGGACACTAATGTAAATCCACGCTTTCAGGTATTGTCGGCAGTGGATAACGACGAGGTGAAACGAGTAAAGGGAAAGTGGTATCCGGCACGCGCTCCTTTGTGCCGTAAGGGTACGGGACTGACTCCTGCCGATTATTTCGGACGTACAATGGTGGAGTATCTGCCGGAGAATGTCAGAGTGGGTGTAGTGCATGTGGCTATAGGAGGATGCCGTATAGAACTGTTCCAGAATGATACACGCGAGGAATATATCAAGACCGCTCCGGACTGGATGAAGGGAATGCTGAAAGAATATGACAACAATCCTTACCAGAGACTAGTGGATATGGCAAGGCTGGCGCAAAAGGATGGTGTGATAAAAGGTATCCTTCTGCATCAGGGAGAATCGAACACAGGCGACAGGGAGTGGCCTATGAAGGTAAAGAATGTTTACAAAAGCCTACTCTCCGATTTGAATCTGAAGGCTGAGGATGTTCCTCTGATTGCTGGTGAAGTGGTGAATGCCGACCATGGCGGTACGTGTGCAAGTATGAATGAAATAATCGCTACGTTGCCTGAGGTGATAAAGAACTGTAAGGTGGTATCTTCGGCAGGACTGAGCTGTGCCAGCGACCATCTTCATTTCGATGCTGCCGGATACCGTGTACTGGGACGCCGTTATGCAGAAAAGGTACTTGGAATGATGGGAATAAAGCTTCAGACCACTGAGGATGTGATAGAGAATACCGTTCCTGCATCATCAAACATGCACGGATGCGATTTCCCACGTCTGGACAAGGACAATCGCGCATATTTCCGTATTTATGCTCCTGATGTAAAGAGACTTCAGGTGGATGTGTGCGGTGTGAAATATGATATGGACAAGGATGAAAACGGCTGGTGGACAGGACGTACCAATCCGCTGGTGGTAGGTTTCCATTATTATTTCCTTCTCGTTGACGGATTTTCAGTAATAGACCCTATGAGCTGTACTTTCTTCGGATGCAGCCGTATGGCAAGCGGAATAGAGGTGCCTGAGGGTAAGGAAGGTGATTATTACCGCACGAAAGATGTTCCACACGGACAGGTGAGAACATGTACATATTATTCGGAATCGCAGAAACGCTTCCGCCGTTGCTTGGTTTATACTCCGGCAGAATATGAGACCAACAAAAAGAAACGCTTCCCAGTGTTGTATCTGCAGCATGGAATGGGAGAGGACGAGACAGGATGGAGCACTCAGGGATATATGTACAACATTCTTGACAACCAGATAGCTGAAGGCAAGTGTGAGCCGATGATTGTGGTTATGGAAAGCGGTGACATAGAAGTGGGATTCCGTCCGCGTCCGGGCAAAGACGTAAATGAGGAGAGAAATCTTTACGGAAGTTCGTTCGCAACTCTTATGATTGAAGATCTCATACCGTATATTGATAAGACTTTCCGTACATACATCGACCGTGAGCATCGTGCAATGGCCGGACTGTCATGGGGAGGAAAACAGACATTTGATATCACACTTAATAATCTTGACAAGTTCTCTTATATCGGAGGTTTCAGTGGCGCAATATTAGGTGTGGATGTGAAAACTGCATTCAACGGGGTATTTACCGATGCGGCAGCATTCAACAAGAAAGTTCATTATCTGTTCCTGGGATGCGGAACAGAGGAGAACATGGGTACTGAACATCTTGTGAAGTCATTGCGCGACATGGGTATAAATGTAGATTATTATGTATCTCAGGGTACGGCGCATGAATGGCTTACTTGGCGCAGATGTCTGAATGAGTTTATCCCTCATCTGTTCAAGAAATAGATTTCCGGATTTTATATATTGTGATGCAGTGGCGAAAGCCACTGCATTTTTTTATACCATATCCTCGCCTGTATGGATTACAGGTACACGTACTGTCTTATGGAAAGGAATAAAGCGTGAGACTATGGCTATTACAAGCGTTATGAAGAACAGCCATCCGAGCATGTGTTTCAGTGCCAGAAGTGTGGCCTGCTGTTGCAATATGCTGTTCATGGTGTTTGTAGCCAGTTGTGTAGCCTCGTTTATGCCATATCCGTGTTGCAGGTTCTCTGTGAGTGCAGAGGTATATCGTGATGCCGACAGAGGGTCGGTAAGGGTGATATTCTCCGACAGCTGCACCATGTATTTCTGTTGCAGGCGGTAGAGTACATTGCTGTAGAATGCGGATGCCATGACCGGAGTCAGTACCGAACGGAACGTAATAAGGAAGAAGGCGTTCGACAGCAGATATTTAGGCGGCAAGTCCTCTACGGCAAAGAGGGCGAATGCTATTATAAGTGTAAGCATCCCCAGTCCACGCATGAAAAGTGGGAAGAACAGCATTTCGTATGTGCTGTCGGGCGAGACGGTGAAATACATGGAACCGAAGAAAAAGGCAAAACATGCCATTCCGCCGGCTATTAGGAATCTGAAACGCCATCTCTGCCAGCGGAACCACCAGAAACATATTATGGCGCCTACTATGTATCCCGGCAGAAGCCATATGTAAAGCGTATAACTGTGGGTATTGTAGTGTACTAAATAAGTTGACACAAATTATTTAGTAACATGCGTGAATATCGAAAGTATTCAAAAGAAGAATGTTTATCTTATTTGGAGGAATATTTGTCCTCTTCGTTTAATCAAAGTCAATTTGAACGAGAAAAAGGTCTTAAGAGGACTACAATTCAGCGTTGGCTTCGTATCTTTGGGCTTGAAGATAAACCAAGTCCCGTTATGAGTAAGAAATTAAGTCAGACAGAACAGGAGCTTCATGACCAGATATATGAACTGGAAAAGAAGATAAAGTCCCTGGAAGCAGAACTGAAACGTTCAAACATGGCACGTGATGCATACGACTGTATGATAGATCTTGCGGAGAAGACATATAATATTCCTGTAAGAAAAAACTCAGATGCCAAGTAATCAGAAGATTATCGCAGAGTGGGAATAGATATCCCGTACGCCCACTCTGCCGGTTGCTTGGCATATCGGCACAGGGATACTATAAACATAACGACACATCTTCAGAATTAGATATTCTGACGGCCAGTATAGTGCTTTTCTGCATGTATATTCGTGAAAATGGACATCTTCCCAAATCAGGATGCCGTGAGCGTTTTAAAGATAAGTTTATAATAGGCAGAGACAAGTTCTATAATATTCTCCGTTCAAACGGTCTGATGTTGAGAAGAACGAAATATCGTCCCCGTACTACTTATTCAGGACATGGTTACCGTCTTTATGAGGATTTGATAAATACCTCTCCGAAGTTTAAACCTGTCAGGAATGGCTCCCTGGTGGTATGTGACATCACTTATGTATATACATTGGAAGGATTCGCCTATCTGTCACTTGTTACGGATGCATACAGCAGGTATATCGTAGGCTATTGTCTGAGTAGAACACTGGAAACAGAAGGTCCGTTGAATGCTATAAACCAGGCAATTGACACATATCATAGATATGGCATAAACATAAGCAACATGATACATCACTCTGACAGAGGAATACAGTATGCCTCGAAGGAATATACAAAAACTCTGTTGTCCAATAACATAAGAATAAGTATGACACAGACCGGTGATCCGCTTCATAATGCTCTTGCAGAGAGAATGAACAATACGCTAAAAAACGGATGGCTCTTCAATGATGGAAATCTGAGCTTTGAACAGGCACAGGAAGCTATAAGTAAGTCCATTGAAATGTATAATAATGCCAGACCACATAAGGCACTTGGAATGAAAACCCCAATGGAGATAATGACAGGAAAAAGTGTAAACCCACTCATGAATTATAAACATAACTGATGGATGTGCTCGTCGGGACGTGTGCTCACGCCCCTTGCCGCACGGCGCTCCCCAAGCGATGATTTTTTTGAAGTCGCAGGTTGTAAGAAAGCTAATTTTGTTGTACTTTTGCATGACTGACAACCTTTTTAGGAATATAATGTTTAACCAGTCAACTTGGTCAGGAATTACAACACAAACTGACAACCAAATTCAGTACACTTCAGTTCGTCCGTACAGGTTTTTAAAATGACTAAGCGTTTTGAAATCACTGTTTTCGGTGAAATATATGTGTAATTGTTATTGTATTTTTGTAAAAATCTAAATATAGTTAATATGAAATCTTTTTATTATTTGTTATTGTGTGCTGCACTGACATTCAGTGCATGTAGTGAAGGGGAAGACAATCCGTCTCAATTGAAGTTGGCTGATGGTATTCCGACTGAGATAGTATTTGGTGATGGAGAAACAAACAGCGTAAAGGAAATAAAGTTTGTGGCATCCGCGCCATGGACAGCAAGTGTGAAAGAAACTTCTGCAGCCCGGAGTGGCAGTGAAGTTGACTGGTTGACACTGGATAAATATAGTGGAAATGCAGGTGAGATTACACTTACTCTTACTATTAAGGATAATGAAACGTCAGAAACACGTAAGGCTGAAATCGTTATTGTTTGTGGAGATACTACTATCACTATTACAGTGGAGCAAAAACCGTCTGCTGATGGAAATGAGGATGGAGGAAATGAAACAGATGATAGCAAGTTGGTGAAGATGATGAAGTTTAGAGAAGAAACTACTAATACGGATCAATCTTATACTAGTGCCAAGCCTTATATTGCCAAATATAAATATGATAAAGAAGGTAGGACTATAGAAATGGTAACTGAACCTGAAAATGGTGGTATTCCAAGACAAACTTATACTTATGTTTATTCTGGAGATAAAATCGAAATAACCGAGGTCGATGAACAACCTGAATCCGAAGAATCAGGTACATTTTTATATGAAGTAAGTTTGAATGAAGTAGGAAATGCTATACAACTTCATAGAATAACGGGATTTTCAAAAGAAAAATTGTATGATTTTGAATACAACGAAGAAGGACGTCTTGTTAAAAAGGAAATGTACAAGGAAAATGGAGTTAAAAATACTGAGACTATTTCTTATAATGGAGGTTTATTTGAAACATATGAATATGAGGATTACAATCCAGATAGTTATTCCGATGCATGTACTTATGAAGTTGATTTAGAAACAGGATATGCACATGAATATCCGAATAA
Organism: Candidatus Phocaeicola faecipullorum; assembly: GCA_018884025.1. GTDB lineage: Bacteria > Bacteroidota > Bacteroidia > Bacteroidales > Bacteroidaceae > Phocaeicola > Phocaeicola faecipullorum. The sequence continues at coordinate 39,336 of JAHLFB010000097.1, read as the reverse complement.
TGGAAATATTGATATAATGGCTTATATCATGCCTTTTCAGGATAATAATTCAATACTATTTCATATAGGAGTAATGGGAAAAACAGGTGATTATATGCCAGAGGTTGCGACATTAAAATTTAAACATTATGATACTGTCAAAAAACCGGATACGTTCAGTTATGAGTTTGACGATAAGGATAGAATGACTAAACTTACAATTAAAGAATCATATAATGGATATGAAAATTATAGAATTTATGAGTTCTTATACTAATAGAAACAATATTATATAAAAGGAAAAATCCATGAAGATAATAAACATTTAATCTTCATGGATTTTTCCTTTTATGTATGTTTATTTTATCCCTTTCATCGTAAGCTGTACACGCTTCCTCTCATGGTCTATACCCATTACTTTTACGCGTACGTGCTGGTGTATGCTGACCACTGTGGTAGGGTCGCTCACGAACTTGTCAGCAAGCTGTGAGATGTGTACAAGGCCGTTCTCCTTTATACCTATATCTACGAAACAGCCGAAGTTGGTGATGTTCGTCACTATGCCCGGCAGTTCCATGCCTTCGCGGAGGTCGTCAAGTGTTTTTACATTCTTGTCGAACTCGAACACCTGGATTTGCTGGCGAGGGTCTCTTCCCGGTTTGTCCAGTTCCTTCATTATGTCGTTCAGGGTAGGGAGGCCTACGGTATCTGTAACGTATTTCTTTATGTCGATTTTAGCTCTCAGCTCCTTGTCCTTTATCAGGTCGGCAACGGTGCATTTCATGTCCTTTGCCATCTTCTCCACTATGGCGTAGCTTTCAGGATGCACGGCGGAGTTGTCAAGCGGATTGTCTGCTCCCGGTATTCTAAGGAATCCGGCGCACTGCTCAAATGCTTTGGCACCCATGCGGGGAACTTTCAGAAGCTCTTTTCGTGATGCGAAAGGTCCGTTCTCTGTTCTGTAGTCCACAATATTCTGAGCCAGTGAAGGACCAAGTCCGGACACGTATGTAAGCAGATGTTTGCTTGCCGTATTCAGATTTACTCCGACAAGGTTTACGCAACTCTCTACTGTACGGTCGAGCGACTCCTTCAGCTTAGTCTGGTCAACATCGTGCTGATACTGTCCTACACCGATGGATTTGGCATCAATCTTTACAAGTTCTGCCAACGGGTCCATCAGACGGCGGCCTATGGAGACTGCACCACGCACAGTTACGTCGTAATTGGGGAACTCCTCGCGTGCGTTTTTTGATGCCGAATAGATGGAAGCACCGTCTTCGCTCACCACGAACACCTGCACTTCACGGTCGTATCTTTGTGACGTTACGAAACGTTCTGTCTCGCGGCTTGCAGTTCCGTTTCCTATGGCTATGGCCTCTATCTTATATTGTTCAACGAGTTTCACAATCTTTCTTGCTGCCAGTGCCTCTTCCGATTTAGGCGGATGAGGATATATTGCTTCATTATGGAGCAATGTTCCCTGCGCATCCAGACATACTACCTTGCAGCCGGTTCTGAAACCGGGGTCGATACCCATCACACGTTTCTGTCCCAATGGGGGAGCCAGAAGCAACTGACGCAGGTTCTCCGCAAATACACGGATGGCCTCTTCATCTGCTTTCTCTTTGCTGATGGCTGAGAACTCAGTTTCTATAGCCGGTTTAAGCAGACGCTTGTAAGCATCCTTTACCGCTTCGGCCACTTGCGAAGAACATTCGCCGTTGCCTCTTACAAACTGACGTTCGAGTCTGTCGGTACATTCATCGTCTTCCTCCGGTGAGATAGTTACTTTAAGAATTCCTTCAGCCTCACCACGGCGTATGGCAAGCAGACGATGCGATGTGCAACGTTTCAGTGGCTCGCTGAAATCGAAATAGTCGCGATATTTTGCGGCATCTTCCTCTTTCTCTTTGCCTTTCACCACTTTGGCTGTGATGATGGCCTGACGTGTAAATATATTTCTTATCTGGTTTCTTGCTCTCTCGTCTTCGTTTATCTGTTCGGCTATGATATCGCGCGCACCTTTCAGTGCGTCTTCTTCGTCCTTTACCTCACCTTTTACGAACTGAGCTGCTTTTGCCATAAGGTTGTTCTCTCGCTGCATCATAAGGATGATTGCAAGCGGTTCAAGACCTTTCTGGCGTGCGGCCTCGGCTCTCGTTTTTCTCTTTGGCTTGAAAGGGAGATAGATATCCTCCAGTTCTGTAGAGTCCCAGCAGTTGTCGATTCTGTTCTTCAAATCGGCAGTCATCTTGCCCTGTTCCTCTATAGTGGAAATGATGGTTTCCTTGCGTTTCGCAAGTTCGCACAGTTTCTCGTATCTGTCGTTTATTTCGCTTATCTGCACCTCGTCCATACCTCCTGTAGCCTCTTTTCTGTATCGGCTTATGAAAGGTATGGTTGCCCCGCCCTGAAGAAGCTTAAGAGTGTTTTCCACCCTGTGCTCCTGCAACTTCATGGCAGCAGCTATCATCTTGCTGAATTGTTCCATGGTCTTAACTTCTCTAACTTCTTTACTTTCTCTACATTCTTTACTTTTCCAGACATGCGTCAAGTTCTTTTACCAGTTGTTCCTTGTCCATGTCCTTGCCTATGAATACTATTTTCTGCATTCTGTCGCCGTATTTTTCGTTCCAGTCTCTCATCAGTCTCGGCTCCTGTTCCATCAGTCTTTTGATGTCGGCTTCAGGCAGAGTGGCATACCACAGTCCGGCTTCGGAAATCTGTTTCTGTCTGCCTGCCTGCTCAAAGAGGTACGACATTTCCGGCTGGTCGCTGAAATAGCATACTCCTTTGGCACGGATAACATTCTTTGGCCATCGTGCTGAAATGAAATAATCGAAACGGTTCATGTCGAATGCCGCGCGTCTGAAATATAGCAGTGTGCTTATGCCGTATTCTTCTGTCTCGCTTTCGTGATGGTGATGATGTCCGCATGAACACTCTCCGTCGTGGTGGTGATGCCCTTCGTGATGGCAGTCGCAATCCTCGTGGTGATGATGGTGGCAGTGTTCGTCAGTATCTTCTTCCGAAACCTGTTTGCCTAGTTCCTGTACCCATCCGGCAGAGGCAGCCACCTGCTCGTATCTGAACATTGAAGTGGATATTATGCGGTTAAGGTCTATATCGGCATAATCGCATTCCATTATTTCTGCCGACGGCTGTAATGTCTTTACTATACGGTGTATTGTCTCTAGTTCGTCACGGCTTACTTCGGAAGCCTTGTTTAGTAAAACTATATTACAGAATTCTATCTGATGGATAAGCAGGTTTTCTATGTCGTCTTCCGATAGGTCTTTGCTTGTCAGACTTTCCGCACAGCAGAACTCGTCTCTCATCCTGAGCGCGTCAACCACTGTGACTACCGCATCCAGACGAGGGATGCCGTATCTGGTATATGCTCCGCCAAGTTGTGGAATGGAGCAAATGGTGTCGGCTATTGATTCAGGCTCGCATATTCCGCTGGCTTCTATCACTATATAGTCGAACTTTTCAGTTTTCAGTATTCCCTGTATCTGTTCTATCAGGTCTGTTCTGAGCGTACAGCATATGCATCCGTTCTGGAGCGCTACAAGGCTGTCGTCGTTCATGCCTACCACTCCCTGACGCTGTATCAGGTCTGCATCAATGTTTACTTCGCCTATATCGTTTACTATGACGGCAAACCTGATGCCTTTCTTGTTTGAAAGTATTTTGTTTACGAGTGTGGTTTTCCCGCTTCCCAGGTATCCTGTCAGGAGGAGCACCGGGACATCTTTAACTTTATTCATCTATGTTCTGATATAAAAATCTCTTTATACTCTTCTTGGCTGTCTTCTCGAACTCTTCCGGATAGAGTTTGACTTTAGTAATCTGTGAGTATGCCGGCAGTGTCTTGTTTAGTTCAATTCTGTTTTGTTCTATCGCCTCGGCAAGCTGCTTCATGGACATTCCGTGTGAGAAGGCGTCGTCGCTGTCTGGATATACCAGTGCCACCAGTTTTTCACCCTTCAGTATTATCAGCGATTCGTTTACGAACGGCATATTGTTCAGTTTTGCTTCAATCTCTTCAGGATAAATATTCTGTCCGGTAGATGTAAGCAGCATGTTCTTGCATCGTCCTTTGATGAAGATATTGCCTTCCTGGTCTTTTATAGCCATGTCTCCGGTGTGGAGCCATCCTTCGCTGTCTATGGCTTGTGCGGTGGCTTCCTCATTTTTGAAATATCCAAGCATCACGTTCTCTCCACGGCAGACAAGTTCCCCTGGCACTGTTTCCGGGTCCGGCGAAATGACTTTTGTCTCCATGTTGGCAACGGTTTTTCCGCATGACTGATATTTGATTTCGTCCCAACGGCTGTGGCATATAAGAGGCGCACATTCCGTCATACCGTATGCTATGGTGTAAGGGAAATTTATTTTTCTGAGGAACGCTTCCACTTCGGCATTGAACGGAGCTCCTCCTATGACTATCTCTATAAAGTTTCCTCCGAAAGCCTCCATGGCCTGATGGCGTATCTGTTCCTTTATCTTGTCGCTTATGATAGGAAGGTTAAGGAGAAGTTTGCCGAGTTTGTTGTCAACGTGCGGCAGTATGTTTTTCTTGATAATCTTTTCTACTATAAGCGGTACGCAGGCTATCACCCTTGGTTTTATTATAGAGAATGATTCTGCTATTATCTTAGGGCTTGGCATGCGTGTAAGGAACCATAGGTGCGCTCCTACGGTAATACCGTAAAGAAAATCGAACACGAGTCCGAAAATATGTCCCAGCGGAAGCATGGATACGATATTGTCGCCTGATTTCAGTCCGACTTTAGAATGTATATGCATTATGTTCGACGTAATGGCTCTGTATGGCAGCATTACGCCTTTTGAATATCCTGTAGTTCCCGAAGTGTAGTTGATTACCGCCAGTTCCTCAGGCTTCTCTTTCCGGTATGATACCTGCTCGGCTCTGAAACGGCAGGGGTATTTTTTGCCGAACTCCTCATTAAGGTGTTCTCTGGCGTATGAAAGCTGTTCTGAACGTGATACTACGAGGTCGAAATTTTTAAGTTCGATTATTCCCTCCAGCAGCGGCATGCACGCTTCGTTCAGGTTTTCCCATATCTGGTCGCCTGCGAACAGCATTCTCGACTCCGAATGGTTTACTATGTGGTGTATGTTGTCGGGCTTGAATTCATGAAGGATTGGCACGGCCACACCGCCGTAAGTTATAATGGACAGGAACACGGCAGTCCAGTTTGCACTGTTACGCCCGCACAAGGCTATCTTGTCTCCCGGTTTTATTCCTGCGTGCTGGAATAGGATGTGCATCTTTTCTATTCTTCTGGCAACGTCTTTATATTGCAGGGTTACTCCCTTGTAATCCGTAAGCGCATTTCCGTCCCAGTTTTTCTGTATGCTTTTCTCTATTAATTCTATCAAGCTGTTGTTTAATTCCATGTCAATATGTACACATTTCGCGATAATGTGTGCAAAAATAGTAAAAGTTAATTTAACATCAATGTAGATAGTTTATTTATTTTTGTTTACAGTGTCCAATTCTGCATAAATAGTTATCTTTGCATCCGGATAAAAATATACGTTATGCTTATTTATAATACTACATTTCATGTTGAGATAAACGATGCCAGAAATTTCGTTATCTGGCTTAACGAGTGTTATATTCCCGAAGCTGAAAAGACGGGAGAACTGCGAAATCCGCGTATTCTGCGTATCCTGAGTCATAAGGAGCAGGAGAGCGAGTGCTTCTCTTTGCAATGGGAAGTGGAAGACAGCGCGGCACTTCATAGCTGGCACACAAAATGCGGCGCACGCCTTAATGAGGAGATGATAAAAATCTTCAAGGACAAGATTATCGGTTTCCTTACTTTGATGGAGGTGATAAAGTGATTCAGCCTGTTAAGGAAAAAATAATATTGGGCATAGACCCCGGTACGAACATAATGGGATATGGAGTATTGAAGGTTACCGGTACGAAGGCGGAAGTGATGACGCTTGGAGTGATAGACCTGAGAAAATTCACAGATCCATATCTGAAACTGAAACACATATACGAGCGTGTACACGGCATTATAAATTCGTATCTGCCGGATGAACTGGCCATAGAAGCTCCGTTCTTCGGCAAGAACGTACAGTCTATGCTTAAACTGGGCAGGGCGCAGGGAGTGGCTATTGTGGCCGCACTGTGCAGGGACATACCTGTAACGGAATATGCCCCTCTGAAAATCAAGATGGCAATAACCGGCAACGGTCAGGCAAGCAAGGAACAGGTGGCCGACATGCTGCGACGTATGCTGAAAATCAGGAAAGAAGATATCGGACCGTTTATGGATGCCACAGATGCCCTGGGTGCTGCTTATTGCCACTATTTGCAGATGGGACGCCCGGAAACACATAAGGCTTATTCCGGATGGAAGGATTTCATCGCGAAAAATCCGGATAAGGTGGTGAAGTAAATCTAAGTTATAAGTTTTTAGTTGTTAGTTTTTAGAATGCCATTCGAGCTAACAACTAAAAACTAACAACCAACAACTATAATTACAATGCAACAACGAGTTATTTCAGTATCAAATGGTGTGACGCGTCATCCGCTTTACAGGATGCGTAAACCGGTGGACTTTTGCCTCAACGCCGGAGAACAATTGGCTGTAGTAGGCCCTAACGGTGGAGGCAAGAGCATATTTATAGATATAATAACGGGGAAGTATCCCTTGTTGATGAACGAGGTGGCATACGATTTTTCGCCTGCCGCCACAAATCTGGTATCAGACAATCTCAGGTATATAACTTTCCGCGATTCATACGGTGATGCCGATGGCAGCTATTACTATCAGCAGAGATGGAACTCACAGGATATGGAAAATATTCCTGTGGTGGGCGATTTGCTGCCTCCATGCAAGGACGAAGAACTGAAAGGAAAGCTGTACAAGCTGTTTAGGGTGGAGGAGATGTTGCAAAAGCCTATCATTCTCCTGTCAAGCGGAGAGCTGAGAAAGTTCCAGCTTACGAAGACATTGCTTTCAGGTCCGAGAGTCCTTATAATGGACAATCCTTTCATCGGTCTGGATGCCGGTACACGCGATTTGCTTAAATCACTGCTTGATGAGCTGATAAGGGTAATAGGCCTTCAGGTTATTCTGGTCCTGTCAAAATCGGACGATATACCTGCTTTCGTCACTCATGTGATAACAGTAGAGGATATGACGTGCGGAACGAAAATTCCACGTCAGGAATATGAAGGAGTGAAAGTACCCGCCAGTATGCTGTCGGAAGAAAAGAGAAAAGCCATATTGGAACTGCCGTATAAGGACAATCAGTATAATGCCGAGAATGTGGTCCGACTGAATAAGGTGAGTATCCGTTACGGAGAAAGAACTATATTGCGTGACCTGGACTGGACGGTGAAGTGTGGTGAGAAATGGGCATTGAGCGGAGAAAACGGTGCGGGAAAGTCAACACTCTTAAGCCTTGTGTGTGCCGATAATCCACAGAGCTATGCTTGCGATATAACGCTGTTCGACCGCAAACGCGGCAGTGGCGAGAGCATATGGGAGATAAAGAAACATATAGGCTATGTAAGCCCGGAAATGCACAGGGCGTATCTTAAGAATATTCCTGCCATAGACATTGTGGCGAGCGGACTTCACGATTCAATAGGACTGTACAAACGTCCGAAAGAGGAAGACAGGGAAGTGTGTCTGTTCTGGATGGATGTGTTCGGAGTGAAAAAACTGGCGGACAGGAGCTTTCTGCAACTGTCAAGCGGCGAGCAGAGACTTGTCCTGCTGGCACGCGCATTCGTAAAAGACCCTGAACTTCTTATTCTTGATGAGCCGCTTCACGGACTTGACCTTTACAACAGGCGACTTGTAAAAGATGTAATCGAGACATTCTGCCGTCGTGAGAACAAGACCATGATTATGGTGACGCACTACAAGGAAGAACTTCCGGAATGCATCACCAATTCATTGTATCTTGTCAGGTATAAGTAAATAGAGATTCACCGGCTGTTCACTCATTGAACAGTCAGTGAATTTTTGATAAATTTTTCCAATTAAGAATTAAACTATTTATCTCATGTTAATGTATGGCTTTATTACATCAATGCTCCAAGCGTAATTGAGATTGGCTTGTGAACCATCATAAAAAGTTCCTGATGTTATACCGACAACTTCGCCATATTCATTTATTAATGCTCCGCCACTACTTCCATGGTCTATAAGTGCGCTGATTTGCATTAAATTTCTGTCACGCCATTGTGAAATTTCTCCGGACGAGAATGTGTTTTCCAATCCTCTAGGACTTCCTATTGCAAATACTTTCTCACCTACATTGGGTTTACGTCCTGCAATTGGAATATAGTTAGTATTTGCTATATTTACTTTGAATAGAATAAAATCTTCCTGTTCATTACGTTTTATGATTTCGGAAACTTTATAAATTTCTTTACTGCCAGCTAACTTGATGCCTTCTTCTCCAATACTTGTGTTTTTAAATACATGATAATTGCTTACGGCAAGTCCTGAATTGTTTATAAAAAAGCCTGAGCCCTGATACATATTATATCCATCGGATGTATAAACCATAAATACAGCTGTATTGTATCTGGAAAATACTTCTGCTCCATCCATTTTTTCTACATTTCGCCTGTTTCTAGATACCTCAATATTAGTGTTTGTCATAGTACTTGGATGTGAAACAACACTCCTTTCTTGTATGAAGTTTTCTCTCTTATGACCTGACTTATGGGCGCACCCTGTTAATGAAAAAATACCAATTATAAATAGTAAATTACTTGCTTTCATTTCGTTCAAAAATATTTTTAGGAAGGATATGTATCAAAAAACGCTGATTTTCTCTTTCGTTTAGCTCTCTCATAGAATGAGTGTCAAGTCTTCCGTCACCACTACCGGAAATTTGAATTTCACAGTTACGCCCAAACTGAATTCCGCATTGGTTTGTCCAATACCGCAGAAGTCCCAAAGCTCTTTGGTAGCTTAACTCATAGTTAAGTGTGTAAGCGTCAAGGGAAGCCTGTCCCTCAATAATTAGAAGATACTGGTTTTCACGATGATTATATAAAAATTTTTCTATTTCTTTTCCTGCCTGATGAAGTTGCATTAAGACTTCATGTTTGTTTGTGGTTTCAATTCTATTTATATCAGATTCTCCTATAGGATATCTTACAGCTATATTTAACACATATTTTTTGTATTCTGGTCGATATGTAAAGTAGTCCCTGCTTAAATCTTTGGTAGAAGATTCTACTTTTTGAATTTCTTCAAGTTGATGTTCTGTCACTTCCATTCTTTTATGTAGAACTACAATTACCAGAATAAATAGAACAAGCATGATAAAGAACAGGCTTGTCATAAGATCAGAATAGCTTGTCCAGAAAAAAGATTCTTTCTTTTGTGCCATACCTTTCAAAGTTTTAGAGGTATATAATACCCAGATAATCTAATATAATTGCAGATAAAAATAACAAACTAGTTAAAGCAATTATAATTAATGCACACCATCCGCTTATTCTCATCCAATTAGGCATAGATTGCACAACAATTTGATTTTCTGTATTACTCTCCTTATTGTTTTCTCTCACTTCAGGAATTCTTTGATTTAACTGCGACACAGTATGTTGCACTGATGTTGTTATTTCTTGAGCTAATGTTTTGTTTGATTCTTCTATCTTTTCTATCAAGATGTTAAGGTGTTCAGGGATTGCAGAAATACCTTCCAGCTGTTGTTTCAATAGCGGCATCTGTTTAAGCTGTGTCTCAAACTGTGTGGTAATCTCATTACTTATACGTTTAAAAGTATCCTGTTCTTCTTTTATTATACTCTTGAAAATCTCGCTTTGTTCCACAAATTTTGCGTTAAGTTCAGTCATGTTGGCAGCAGTGGATTCTTTTATGGTTTTCAATGAATCACGTAATGCGATATCTGCATCTCCTGTATCTTTGGCTATTTCACCTTTATGCCTGTTAAAGAAATCGCGTATTTCTTCTAATATATGTAGTCTTTCTGCTTCAGACTTGAACATACTCTCAAATCGGTGTATTGCATCTGTATAGCCTTTAATTTTATCAAGATACAGGTTGAAATCTTCGAGTTTAGACGTGCATTCCTTAAGTTCCTGCAATACGTTGATATTGACTTTTGCCATTTTCATTACATCCATATCATGAACTGTTTTTATGACTTCAGCTTGTATTGCATACGACTCGTTTACCTTAGCAAGAGCCTTACCCAAGTTGTTAGTATTATCTGCAAATGTAGTATTAAATTTGTTTAGGTTCTTTACAAGTTTTCCCAATGCTTCCGATGTGTCAGATGGCAGCTCAGGTAACAGTTTTGACTGCATCCAAGCCAAAAATGAATTTTTGCCACTTTCTTCTTCCAACTTGCATCGTTTGAATAAGACTGAGTTTAGTGTGGTAAGAACTATACCACAAATAGAAGCGGCCATTGCCCATGCAACACCTAAAAGCAAATCATTAATACCATTAGCAGCTATGTCAGATGCATTACTGATATTGACTGTTCCACTGCCCATTAGCGTAAGAATTGCTTGTGAGTCCAATAAATCCCACAATCCTATAATAACACCAGCCATAGTACCTGCAAGTCCGCAATACAACGGAATAGGTGTTTGAACAGCTATGTCATTTTCTACAGTATCGCAATGCCTATCTATTGCATCTTTCAAAACACCATAATCAATTACAGAACCAGAACTGCTTCCGAGGTATTTATTAATGGAATGTACTATTGCGTCGAAAACCTTATTCCCTTTTCCGGAAATACCATTCACAAAGTTCGTTTCGGCATCATACGATAAGGTCCAGGATTTATTCTCATTGAATATGTTTTTGAATTCGTTCATTCTTGCTCTATTCTGAACAAAGAATATTATCTGAACTAAAATTACAGAAAGTATTATTATTGCTACAAGACTCATATTCAACTAAGTTTTATCTTTGTTGGAGATACTATACTCCAGTTTCCTTTTGAATTTTTCTTTACTTTTCCCTTTTCTATAACTTGGAAATTTTTAGCTTCTTTTATAGGTACACCTTCCATACAAACAGCATTTTCTATTCCATCAACACTTCTTATAGCATCCAATTTTAATACCGTGTATTCTCCTTCTGTGTCACCAACCCATGCCTTAAACAAGGCATTATCATTTTTTGATACCATACATTCATTAAAATAACTGTTACCTATAAGCATACCAAAATAACCTTCCTTTGTTTCTTTGACATTCATTTCTGGTTTAATCTTTTCTTCAGCTATTTCAATAGTAGGTGTAATCGGTTTGTTTTCCATAGGTTTATACCTATAATTGTTTTTAGGGCAGTTTTCTTTTTGAGGCTTTGAAATTGGAGTCTTGCTGGTTCTACTCTCATATTCCTTTATTCTATCAGATAATTTGTAAATGTCAGAACGATGTCTATCCAATCTGTTTTTAATATCTCTAAGTGTGATATAAAAATATCGCATAAGATAAAGAACTAGAATAGATACAACTGATACTATAATTATCCAAATCAAAGGTATCTCTGATTTTTTTTCTTTTAGTGTTTTTATTTCTTTTTGCTGGTTGTCTATAGTTCTTTTCTGCTCTTTCAATTCCTTTTTTAAGGAAAAAAGTTCAGACTTCAAACTATCAATATGCGAATTGACTTCTTTTATCTTATTATCCTCAAATACTTCTTTGTTCGTAGGAAGATTTTGGGCTCTTGTACTGTCAGAACAACCATAAGAAACAGTACATAGAGCAAAAAATATTATTATTAATATGTTTTGCATATCTTTATTTTTTATTCTATTCATTTATTAAAGACTGGTATATCTCTTGAGAAATAGCATGAAGTACACCTTTTATCGGATAGAAGAAAAAGGTTTCCTCTATGGTATCTGTACTTTCCGATTCTTCTTTTCGTTGTGCTATACCTTTCTCAAGATAAGTATCCAAGTCATTGTTAGATACATAGGAAGCTATCTTTAATGAATTATAATCTACTCCAAAATTCTTGTCAAAATTGAACTTTTCATTCATTTCTTTTAATGTAAAATTAAAGAAATCTTTGACTGCATGAATAGTAGCACCTTTATATTCATCAGTTACACAATCGTAAGTGTCTGATGGAGTTACAAAACCTGAACAATCACTTTTGAACACAATTATATCCTCAACATCATTTTTCCCTTCACCTACAATACCTCCTTTACAAGTTGATTCTTTAGGATTGTAGTCTTTCTCCATACCTAATATTTCAAGTTCTTTTCCGTATGGTTTATTTAATATACTTTCGAATACCAACTTTGTATATTTAGCAAGTAGTTTGGCGTCAGGAGTAATTATACGTATAACCTTGCTACCGTTACCGCTGAAAGATATATGTCTTGGAACATCCAATCTTTTAGCTTTCACAATTTGAGCTATATGATAAATTATAGCAGTATAAAACAAAATAAAAACAATCTTGAATTTTTCATCTTCCTGTAATATATAGTTAAAGTCAACTTTCTTGTCATTAACTTTTGCTTTCTTCACTATAGTATTGTCCTTTAACCCAAATAAGAAAGAAGCCATATTAGAGGGTTTACTATTGCATGAACTATTAAATATGCTTATCAGTTCTGACAATCTCTTATCTTCCAATAATTTCAGAATCTCGTTTTTGTAATAATCCACAATACCGTTATTGTCATCCAAATCGGAGAACGAGTTTTCAAACAATACGTTAGATGCAAATCGGAATGATGTTACAAAATCAATTTCTTTATTGTTGGAGAATGCAATATCCGTTGTTCCTCCACCAATATCTATGTTTATCAGATTGGTAGCTGTGGCATAACGCTTGAAGAAATATTGTATAGGAGCAGACGATTCCGTCATACGGTAAGTAGTTCCGTCACCAAAATATTTCTTGAAAGCATTGTCCCATGTTGCTTGAAGACGTTTAAGTCTTTTGGGAGCCATACTTATAGGGTAGAACCATGTAATCTTGGTTTTTTGCAAATCACCATTGTTGAGCAATACTTTGTTGCGTATAATCAACATCAGACATCTGACATATGAATCTATCACGTCATCTTCTCCACTGCCCCACTTTATATTGTACTTGAAATTGTTATACGGCAATTCACGTCTTTTGTCGTAGGTGAAAGGGATGTTAACCAAAGCAAACGGTTCTATGATATTTGTCCAATCAGTGGTCCTAGCATATGACAATACTGTTCTTGTAGGAAATCTGAAATCTTCTGTTCCGATTTCGTCTGGCAGAAAGTCCTTTTCAATCAACTGTTTTTCCAATATCAAGTCAATGGCATTTCCCATGTCATCCTTTCTCTGGAGGAATATCTCGCAATGTTGCTTGTCTTCTTTTGACAATGAAAATACCTTTGAGTTCTCGCCAGATTTTCTATACTCCACGTGAGTATTCGATGTTCCAAGGTCTATGGCAAATTCGAATGTATCTATGCTTTTTTGTTCCTTGAATATAGGAACTATTAATCCAGAATTACCATTACGATCAGAAATCCGGATAAAATCGAAGTTTGAATACTCTATATGGTAAGTTTCTGCCTTGAAGTTACCGCCTTGTTTATCTTCGTTCCTGCAAGATTTAGATGTAAGAGATATTTTATTCGATTGGGAATAGAAAGTGAAATCATATTTTGAAGATACACCGCTTACGCATGATACATCGTATATTGCTTGCTCGGAATTTGTAAACCGGATTAAAGGCATTATAAATCCTGTAAATGAAAATTCTACAATTCCTCCATCATTTACCTTTTCTGTTACATTGGGTTTTCTTCCATTATAATAGATCCTTGAATATTCAATGTAATCAGTTCTGTTATCTCCATTAATAGGAATACGCAAAACTGTTTTGACTGATCCTCCTGCTACCAACTCCATTTCGAACATTTTCTCACCATTTGCCATTTCACCCATTAAATCTTCAACAGTGAAATAGTCAAAGAAACGTGGAGTTAGAGGTAACAGATAGGCGCAGGTCTCTTTGTCGGTACCTATATTCCCATTAAAATAACATTCTGTATTTAATGTATATGGTACTCTCACTAAAATATCTTCCATGAAATCACTTATAGTGAGATACGGATAAGTTGAACCCTCAAAAGGTAATTTGCGCTTGCTCAAATCATCTTCTTCTGTTTTATATGGTGCAACGTTAATATTACCCCAAGTACCGACTGTATATTGTAAATCGCTGTACTTGTTTCCTGGCTCTATAGGCAGCACCAATGGCTGGGGTGCAATGGTCTTGGAACATTTAATGGCAAATGCGCTTTTAGACACAGATACTCCTGATTTCTTTTTAAGAAGATTAAAACCTAACACTTCCACTAAGTTTCCACCTACGGAAATGGCTTCATAATTCTTTAAGTCAGCAGGTGACAGGTTTCTCAACTGTTGTTTCTTATTTGGGTCTCCAATGGCTTTAAGTGTTAAACTTAGATAGGCTTCAACCTCTGGAAACATGCGTGCAAAATTAGGCGTGGTATGTCTAAAGAGGAAGAGGGACATAATGAAATTGAAGTCTCTTTCGTAAAGTGGTTTGTATTCATTGTCAAACGGACTGTCGTTCTTAAAGTAAATGTCTTTCACAAACCCCAAGTCGTTTGCACTGCTGAAGAATAATGTAGCAGGTGATGTCGCTCCTATTATATTTATATAGTCAGGACCATTTACATAATTCAGGAGATATATGTTTTTCATTCTCCCCCAATTGGAAGCGTTTGCACCAAGCTGCATATATTTAGTCAGTGCATCAGCCAAATAACGATGTCCTTCGCTATTTGAGTGCTGAAGTTCAGATACCATTTGAGACGCATCCCAATTAATAACTTCAACAATCCCATTGAACTTATCTATGTTAAAGAATATCTCAGCTACATCCAGTGTGTCTGATACCATTTTATGGAAAATAGTATTTCCTGACAATCCGCGTATATCGTTTTTACATACTTCTTTAAATGCTGTCTTTATCAAATCTATTCTCGCAAAAGGAGAAGGTATTGATGTTATTTCGTTTTTGGCAGAAGCACCGTCAGGATTCTTTATGGTATCCCTACTTGTGGAGTTGTAAGGGAATGTTGGGCTGTCGTTCCATCCCTCATAAACATCTGTTCCGCCTTCATATAACCTAAAAATCTTTGACATACCAATTATAATTTTTCCTTTATTAATTTTTTAGTTCCCGTATAAAACATTTCTAAGAATAAATCCTCTTTATCCTTACTCTTACAGTTACGTACAGCAGAATTAAGTCTGTCTGCTACTAAATCGTAATCTGACAAGTGACTTATAATTTTTCTAGGCTTTACTCCTGTAATCAGTTCAAAAGGTTTGTTCCCGCAATTTGTATTGAATAAATCCAAAGAACGTTTGTTCCTTTTCATCTCAATCAACCATTCTCTGTACTTTTGACAGAATCCTTTCAATTCTGAATAAAAAGCCTTATCATAAAAATCATTGAAGAAACGGTTGGCTGCAAATGTTGATGATGTAAAATAATCTGGTTTGTCTAACAGAGCATTTACCATCATAGTGAATTGAACCAATGGATTGTAAAGCATATCTCGCATATTGGAATAAAATGAATCAAAAGATACATCGCCGGATATGTCTTTAATACCTAATTCTTTGTTAGTCGTTTCTGACTGTGGACTATTTGCAAAATCTATAATGGCAGTAGCTCCAAGGAACTCTATTAAGTGGGCATCATTAGCTTGAGATGCTCCTCCTTCACAATTATTGTATGTGTTTGAAATATCATCAGCAAGATAATACAATGAATTGATACTTCCGCTTTTAATAATATCATCCTCGTAATAAGCCAAGGCTGATTTCGTTTTTGAAATGAATGTTGATGAATCAATTTCGCTTTCGTCGCTCGGATTTAATTTGAAGTATGGAAGGACAGTTAATGCTCCGATATTGGCTTGATTAATCAAATTAAAGTTAGGAAATGACTTTCCGATACGAAGGGTTTTCAGCAACAAAGGAAAACCACTTGCACCAGTTCCTCCAAATATAGAACTGATGATGAATATCTTATCTCCACTTTGAAAAGAATTTGCAAATTTCTCGAATTCATCTGAATCTACAATTTGGTTTAACACTACACTTCCTATGTTTGGGTTTCCTTTGAAACCAACCTCCATTGAAGATTGTAAATTTTTTTCCGAAAATAGCATTTTGGTCAATGCTTGGTTTTCTCTTGACATGGAAGCATAGTCTATAAATTGCTGAAATGAAATACTATCTGTATTTTTTATATTCAATAGATAGTTGGGGAATATCTTGTTTAGTTCAACTTTGAAAAAAACATTGGAATTATCATCACCAAAATGTAAATTTGAACGCAATGTATGATATTTATTCATTAGAGATGCAGCCCTTGTTAAATCTGCGTTAGCAACATCAGGATCAATAATGATAGGTACAATCTCGTTGATATCTATACTTACTCCGGAAGCTATTAACATGGTTAATGATCTTAGAACTCTTGACCCAGTCCCTCCAATACCGAAAATATATAATTTTGCCATATGTTTGTATTTTAAAACGGAGCTTTAGGACAACTGCTGCTCCACCATTTTATTATTAAAGAGATTATAAAGAAACATATTATCGACAGAAGCATATTGGATACTCCGAAACAAAGCAAGTCTGTTTCCTGTATAGGTAGAGCTTCTTCTAAATTTGTCTCAGGATTTATAGTTATCATTTTCCCAGCATAATAGTCTTTCAGAACCCATTGCCAACCGACAAAAAAGTTGACGATAGCATTGAAAAATAAGAATATTCCCCATCCCCACCAATTGTTTAATTTCGGATGATTTATTATGTAATAAAATATCACAGCCACCACAAGACTGATAGCTGCCATAGACAGACCAATGCCAAAGTACATGTTTCCTGTTTGATTGGGAGATGATATTCCCCACAAATAGTCAGCTAACGGTAGCCCGTAAAAATCCTCGAAAAACCAGCAATATATGCTGCCCCAAAAGTGTCCCATATTAATTACGTTTTAATGAAAATTTAAAATTTGTATTTATAGTTTCTTCTTTGTATGCGTCTGCTACACCTTCTATCAGTGATAATATTCCTGTAGTTTTATTCATATTCTTTTTAATATCACATCCGGATGTGTCATTTGTTTCAATTACCCATTGAGGTATTCCTGATGACTTGAATCTGATATTCTCTTCCATAACTCTCGTTTCTTCTTCTATTAATACTTTTATGTAATGGGAATACAGGCTTTCCGCCGTTATTTTACGAACCTCACAGACTTTCACATCCGGTGAGTAGGCTTGATAATTATTTATATTTTCTATATCTGTATTGATACTTAACGTAGGCCGAAAATCTGCCTTTATTAATATTTCATATTTCCCATTTATGGCATTGAGCACTTTGCCTTGTCCTTTGTTTGATACTTCAAAAGGTACAGCTATATATGGGGAAAAAGCTACTTCATTTATGAATCCATACTCTATTTCTGAGGATGAAACTTTATTTTCAAAAAATGAAAGGTTATTATTCGTTCCTAAGAGCCATATATAATATGGTCTCATTTCATTAATAATTCTTTCAGGGTTTCCCATTCCTCTTGAATAGTAATATATACCATTGAATTTTGATTGCATTTTCAAGATCTTCACAGACAGATTAGGTAAGCTCTTTCTTTTATTATATATACAATTTGATATCTCTTCCTTTTTGATATTAAGAAAGTTCATAGCATTTTGTGGAAGATCTAAAATACAATCTGAAATAAAAACAGAAACAGTAGTGTCCGAAACATTTTTAATTATTTTTTCTAACATTTCCCCAATATCAGAATTAGACCTATTACCACCTGCTTTCCTGAATGATTGTGGATTAAGATCCTTTACAAAACCTGATAATTTGTTCTTATACGGTATGATATTGGAATTAATGAAAAATAGTTTCGTCGTATCAGCATATCTATTTAGATTATTGACATAGCTATATACAGCATCCTTGAATTCACTTCCATCACACATATATCCATCCATGCTACCTGAATTTTCTATGAACACATTCAATATAGGTTTTTGAACTAATTTTGTAGGATAGACTGGTAATGAATCAACTACAAGTTGTTCTTTGCAACTTACAAATAGAATGCAAACAATTATCGTTATTATGACATGGAGTAGGGGAACAGTGCATTTGATATTTCTCCCCATAATATTGCTATACAAAACAGTTAAGATACGCAGCATGGGCGGTTAATTTATTTTATGTCAGCCGGCTCCGTTACTGCCATAGTTTGTATTTAAGGTTTGTGCCTATACATAAAAAACGTGGAGCCAGTTCTGTCGCTCGTTCCACAATGTAAAGGCTCTCGCATTGCCCTGTTCGTCGAAACGAGCAACGTCGAAAGCCCCACGCCGATGTCTGTATATATATAATATACCTTTACCTGTACCTATATTGCTTTATTTTGGGTACAGTTTTGGTTATATATAAACACCCCACGGGGCGTTCACGTTGCTTTGTTTTTGACGAACAGTCTGAATTTGCGAGATTCTTACATTGTCAAAACCAAAGCGTCCAGTAAACGCCTGTATGTATAGTTCCCACCCAATCCGCATCTTAACAGATACCGACGTGATGGAAACGGAGCAAAGTTAATAATTTTATATTAAAAATCGTGATTTTATTTTCTTTTTTTTATTTCTTGAAAGAAAAATGAACGTGAAACAGTTTTTTATTTATTCAAAACTCCGTAAAAGATTGGCGGAATACATTCGTGTCACGGAAACTTTGTATAAGCTTATTTATTGAACCATCGGTCAATTATTAAGGCCAGGGCACCGTCGCCGGTAACGTTGCATGCCGTTCCGAAGCTGTCCATGGCTATATAAAGTGCTATCATCAGTGCTTGGGCGTTTTCATCGAAGCCGAGCATTGATGACAGTATTCCCAAAGAAGCCATTATGGCTCCTCCCGGAACGCCGGGAGCTGCTACCATGGTTATTCCAAGCATGAATATAAATCCAGACATCATCTTGAAATCGTAGGGTATGTCCTGCATCATCATCAGCGCAAGGGCACATGCCACAATCTTCATTGTACTTCCCGACAGGTGTATGGTGGCGCACAGAGGTATTACAAATCCAGCCGTATCCTCGTTCACTCCGTTCTTTATCGTTTGTTTCAGTGTGACAGGAATGGTCGCTGCCGATGATTGCGTTCCCAGTGCGGTGAAATATGCCGGCATCATATTGGCCAACATTCTGAAAGGATTTTTTCTTGCTATCAGTCCTGCTATGATGTATTGGAAAATCAGCAGAAGAATGTGCAGAATGAATATAATTCCTATAATCTTTATAAAGACACTCAGCACATGGAATACCTGGCCGGAGTGCGTCATGTTGAAGAATATACCGAATATGTATATCGGCAATAGAGGAAGTATAACCTTCTGGATAGTCTTTACTATAATCTCCTTGAAGTCTGTCAGCGCATTTTTCAGGTAGTTCGTATCCAGGTTTGCAATACCCAGACCAACGGTGAAGGCCATTACAAGTGCCGTCATGACGTTCAGCGGTTCGGGGATGTCTATCGTGAAGAAAGGCTGTACGCCGTTTGCCTCGCTTATCTCTGACAGCGGAATGTCGCGGGTGATAAGCATCGGGAAGAATGTTTGTCCTACGGCATACGAGGTAAATCCGGAGAACAGTGTCGCTCCATATGCCAGAAGGGCTGTTACGGCAAGCATCTTTCCCGCTCCCTTGCCGATGTCGGCTATTGCGGGAGCTACAAGTCCTACTATTATCAGAGGTATGATGAATGCCAGAAATTCGCTGAACAGTCCGTTGAATGTAACGAATATCCTTACCGGCAGTGCCGGAGAAATGATGCCGGCACATATACCCAGTATGATGGCAATAATGATTTGTGTCAGTAGTCCGGGTCTTTTTAGTTTCATGTTGTTGTGGTTTTAAGTTTAGAACATAGCTTTACTTTTTGCGCTGATGCTTTCTATATCCAGTCTGATAATTTCTGTGCGATGGAAAGATTTGTTGGCATATTCCATACCCATAATCTTATGGTCGGGACAATACTTGCTTATAAACAGCGAAAGTGCCGACATACGTTCCGCTTCGTGCAGACTGTGATGTGCGGTACATTTCATTACTACACTCTCATAACCGGTAGTAAACTTGTCAGGATGAATCTTAGTCTTTCCAATTACGCAGAATGACACGTTCGGGTTGGCATCAATACATCTCAGTTTTCTACCTACCGGGGCACAGTGTATGTATATAGAGTTTCCTCTGTCCCATACGTAGCTTAACGGTATCCCGTAAGCCCCTGTACCGTCATCGGCAACCATTGACAGAATGCCATATTCACCTTCCTTTATAATCTCCATTGCGCACTTTTCGTCAAGCAATCTGTCCTGACGGCGTACGTCTTTATTACTAAATTCCATAATCAGTGTATATTACTTTGTAGTTTCATTCACAAATATAGAGTTTTTTTTCTTACCTTTGCAAACATCTAAAAATAAGAATATGAAATCAGATATAGAAATCGCACGCAGTATTGAGTTAACCAAAATCAAACAGGTTGCAGCAAATTTCGGTATGCCACTTGAAGACGTCACACACTACGGACGTTATATGGCTAAAGTTTCAGAGAAAATAATCGACGAAGAGAAAGTAAAGAAAAGTAATCTTATCCTTGTTACTGCCATCACTCCTACAAAGGCAGGTATCGGAAAGACTACAGTGTCAATAGGTCTTGCACTGGGGCTTAACAGAATAGGCAAGAAAGCCATCTGTGCCTTGCGTGAACCTTCATTGGGTCCATGTTTCGGTATGAAGGGTGGAGCTGCCGGAGGCGGTTATGCGCAGATTCTTCCTATGGAGAAGATTAACCTTCACTTTACTGGTGATTTCCATGCCATCACTTCCGCACACAACATGATTGCGGCACTCCTCGACAATTATATGTATCAGAATCAGGACAACGGTTTTGCAATGAAAGAGGTGCTCTGGAACAGAGTGCTCGACGTAAACGACCGTGGACTGAGATATATCGTTACAGGACTTGGAGGCAAGACAAACGGTATCACACGCGAGTCAAGTTTCGATATAACTCCAGCATCTGAGATTATGGCGATACTCTGTCTTGCAAAGGATGAGGCCGATCTTCGCCGCAGAATAGAAAATATACTCCTTGGTTTCACAATCGACAACAAGCCATTCACTGTGAAAGATCTTGGTGTGGCAGGAGCCATAACAGTGTTGCTCAAGGATGCTCTTTCTCCTAACCTTGTGCAGACTACAGAAGCCACTCCGGCGTTTGTGCATGGAGGTCCGTTTGCCAATATAGCTCACGGATGTAACTCTGTACTGGCTACAAAACTGGCAATGACTTTCGGCGATTATGTAGTGACGGAAGCCGGATTCGGTGCCGACCTCGGAGCTGAGAAATTCTACGACATCAAATGCCGCAAGGCAGGACTCCAGCCTAAACTGACAGTTATCGTTGCTACTGCACAGGGACTTAAGATGCACGGAGGTGTAGATATAGAAAAGATAAAAGAACCTAACCTGGAAGGCTTGAAGGAAGGTGTGAAGAACCTCGACAAGCATATAGAGAACCTTCAGTCGTTCGGACAGACTGTAGTTGTGGCATTCAACCGCTATGCGAACGATACTGAGGATGAAATCAACTTCGTTCGTCAGCACTGCGAGGAAATGGGAGTTGGATTTGCAGTAAACAATGCTTTTGCCGAAGGTGGTGCAGGTGCGATAGAACTTGCAAACCTTGTGGTTGATACAATAGAAAAGCATCCTTCAGAGCCTCTGAAATTTGCGTACAACGAGGACGACTCAGTAGAAGTTAAGGTGACAAAAGTCGCTTGTGAGCTTTACGGAGCAAAACAGGTATTGTTCGGTCCTGCCGCAAGAAAGAAACTGAAGATGATAGAAGAACTCGGTTTCAGCCATTTCCCAATCTGTATCGCCAAGACACAGTATTCGTTCTCTACAGATCCGAAACTGTATGGTGTTGCGTCTGGATTTAACTTTGCGGTACGCGATATAGTAATCAATGCCGGAGCTGAGATGCTGGTAATCGTTGCCGGAGAAATGATGCGTATGCCGGGATTGCCGAAAGAGCCACAGGCGCTTCATATCGACATTGTGAACGGTGAAATAGAAGGATTGTCCTGATATTAGGACTATTTGAATACAGTATAGATAAAAATCTGTTGCGGATATTAGTTTAATTTCCGTGACAGTTTTTTTTTATATAGTTTCTTGTAATAAACTTGCATATTTTAATTGTATTATTTAATTTTGCGATTAAAATAATAATTAACAAATTCTAATGAATAGAGATAAGGTAAACATGGAGCAAAAAATCCTTGAAGCAGCCGAAAAGCTGTTTATGGAGCAAGGTTTTACTTTTACAACAACAGCAGGAATTGCAAAAGAGGCAGGATGTAATCAAGCTTTGGTACATTATTACTATCGCACAAAAGAACAACTGTTTGAAAGAATATACAAAGAAAAGATGCAGCTTATGGTAACAAGTATAACCAATGTGAATACTTCAGGTACTACGTTTGAGGAAAAAGTAGTAGGAATTATAGATGCGCATTGGAAATTCTTGAGTAACAATCCTTTGATAGTGTGGTTTGCTTTGCGTGAAAATCTTAATGGTTCTACAGCTTTGATTAATCTTTTTATGAAGGAAATCAGACCTAAAGCAGCTTTAGTTTTTTCTCAGTTAGAGAAAGACTTGAATGAAGAAATAGAAAAAGGAAATATTTCTCCCATATCTATCTATGATCTTCTTCTTACTATTATCTCACTTGATATTGCACATTTTGTGATTATGCCCTTTTATAATATAATAATGGGTGATAAGGAAACATCAGTTAAAAATGTACTTGACAACAGAAAGACCGAAGTAATAAAGACTGTATTGGCAAGGTTAAAAAAATGACTCTGTTTGAATACGGATAAGGCTGTAAATCCAGAAATAGCTGTAATCCGTATATTTTTAACTCTTTTATTAATTATGTAATTAAATAAAGTAATTAATCAATATGAAAAGGCTATTTATAATCAGTATTCTAGTTACTATGTCTGCGTTTTGCGTTGCCCAAACACGAATAACAATTGAAGATTGTTATAGTAAGGCTAGAGAAAATTATCCTCTTATTAGGAAACTTGGATTGGTGGAGAAAACCAAAGATTATAATGTTAAAAATCTAAATAAAGGATACTTGCCGCAGTTAATGTTTTCGTCAAAGGTTACATATCAGTCAGATGTCACGAAAATTCCGATAGACCTTGAAGCTATTGGACTTCAAGGTGTGGAAATTCCACATCTAAGTCAGGACCAGTATGGGATTACTTTAGACCTTAACCAGACTATATGGGACGGAGGATCGATAAAATCTGCCAAGAATGCAGTGAAATCATCATATGAAGTAGAGAGGAATAATATAGAGGTTAACCTTTATTCTGTAAACGAACGCATAAATCAGATATATTTTGGAATATTGCTGGCAGATGCACAAATAGAACAGAACAGATTGCTGAAAATATTTCTTACGAATAGTTATGAACAGGTAGAATCTTATGTAAAGAACGGAATAGCAAATCAGTCTGACCTTGATGCGATAAAAGTCGATATAATTAAAGCTGAACAGAATGAAACAGATTTTATAACGGTAAAGAAAAGTTATATTTCAATCCTTTCTAAGTTTACTGGATTTGATATAGACTTTAATACTGAATTTGTGAAACCTGCGTTTGATCGTCCTAATGCAGGAAATGTTGACCGGCGACCGGAGATAAGTTTATTTGATGCGCAAGTAATGAAGTATAGAAGTGATTATAGTCGTTTAAATTCAGGCTTATATCCACATTTTAGTCTTTTTGTAACTGGGGGGTATGGTAAACCTGGATTAGACATGTTTGAGAACAAATTTTCGCCGTATTATATTGCGGGAATAAAGCTGAACTGGAACATAGGGAATTTCTACTCCCTAAAGAGTCAGAGAAAACTTATACGTAACAATATAGACATGGTGGAAAACCAGCGTGAGATGTTTCTTTTCAATACAGATATTGATATAGCTCAAAAGGAATTTATCATAGATAAATATATAAATCAGATGAAGTATGACGATGAAATTATTCGTCTTAAGACATCAATAAGGAAAGCCTCCGAGGCAAAGATTGCCAACGGCACTATATCTGGCACAGATCTTATGCAGGCCATAAATGATGAACATGTTGCGATACAATCAAAGATTACGCATGAGATACAACTTCTACTTTCCATCTATGATTTTAAATACGTTTTAAATGATTTTTAAAAATACGCATTGTAAAGATTTTAGAATATATAAAAACAAGGATTTATGAGATACATTCATTTTATTTTGGGAGTTGCTGCACTTTTATCGGCATGTTCAGGAAATGACAATAAGTTTGATGCTTCAGGGGTATTTGAGGTGACAGAGGTTATGGTATCAGCACGTGTGGCTGGCGAGATAATGGACCTTGATGTTGAAGAAGGAACAGAT
Source organism: Candidatus Phocaeicola faecipullorum (assembly GCA_018884025.1). Taxonomy (GTDB): domain Bacteria; phylum Bacteroidota; class Bacteroidia; order Bacteroidales; family Bacteroidaceae; genus Phocaeicola; species Phocaeicola faecipullorum. The sequence continues at coordinate 14,722 of JAHLFB010000097.1, read as the reverse complement.
GTGCTAGCAGATAAACCTATAGGCTACATAGATACTGTGCAGTTATATTTGCAGAAACTTCAGCTTGAGGCTAACGTAAAAGCTGCCGAAAGCCGTATTTGTGACGTTGAGAAACAGACTGCAGCCTTACTTCAGCAGATTGATACACAGAAGAAGGAACAGACTAGAACAGAAAATCTGGTTAAAGCCAATGCTGGAAACCGTAAGCATTTGGACGATATAACTGCCGCTATAAATCTGCTGAGAAAACAGCTGGATGCACAGGAGGAGACACTAGTCAACAATAATGCCAATGCCAGGGCTCAGGCTGAAGCTTTTCGGGCACAGATTGCACTTACAGACGATATGATAAGAAAAAGCATTATTTCATCTCCGATTGACGGGACAGTTATGGTTAAGTATGTTGAGAAAGGAGAACTTGCTGTGCAGGGGCGTACTCTTTTCAAAGTGGCAAATATTAATGATATGTATCTGAAAGCTTATATAACTTCAGGACAGATTTCAGGGTTGAAAATAGACCAGGAGGTAAAAGTTTATGCCGATAGCGGCGATTCGGACAGAAGGGAATACCGTGGAGTGATAACATGGATATCGGACAAGGCAGAGTTTACACCGAAAACTATACAAACACGTGATGAACGTGCAAACTTGGTTTATGCTGTTAAAATTAGAGTGCAGAACGATGGATTTATTAAACGCGGAATGTACGGCGAAGTAAGTTTCTAATTATTATTGCCTGTTTTTGTTGTTCTTGATTAGTCCGTGAAATTTTCAATTGTTAGCGTATTTACACATTTAATTTCTAATTTAAAAATTAGCTCACATGACTTCAGTATCTGTAATCGGGTTTTGTAAATCATATAACAGTATTAAGGCCCTTGATGATGTCAGTTTCAATGTTGGAAAAGGCGAACTGTTCGGAATCATAGGTCCTGACGGTGCAGGAAAGACAACTCTTTTCAGACTTCTTACAACTTTGTTATTACCGGACAGTGGCAGTGCTATGGTGGAAGGAATAGATGTGGTGAAGGATTATTCCGCCATACGCCGTATTATAGGATACATGCCTGGAAAATTCTCGTTGTATCAGGACCTTACCGTTGAGGAAAATCTAAATTTCTTTGCAACGGTTTTTAATACTACAGTAAAGGAAAATTATTATCTTATAGAAGACATCTATAAGCATATCGAACCGTTCAGAAAACGCCGGGCTGGAAAACTTTCAGGAGGAATGAAGCAAAAGCTGGCATTGAGCTGTGCCTTGATACACAAGCCTGAAGTTCTTTTCCTTGACGAACCTACCACCGGAGTTGACCCTGTGTCTAGAAAGGAGTTTTGGGAAATGCTCCTTAAACTTAGAAAGCAGGGTATAACCATTATAGTATCTACTCCATATATGGATGAGGCGAAGCTATGCGACAGGATAGCCCTTATGCAGAATGGAAAATTCTTGCGCATTGATACTCCTGATAATATAACTGTATCTTATCCTTACAGATTATGGTCGGTAATGTGTACAGATATGCATGGATTGCTTGCAGACCTTCGTTTATGTGGACATGTAAGGTCTTCGTTCTCTTTCGGGGCATGTTATCATGTTACTATGTATGCGGAGGTGTCGGCAGATATGCTGAGAGAATATCTTGTTAAGAAAGGATATACCGATGTTCAGATTATTGAAATTTCACCCACAGTGGAGGATTGTTTCATGTTAATGCTTAGGGAGGAATAGGTATGACAGACGAAAATGTTATATATGCCGATAACCTTACCAAAAAGTTCGGTAACTTCACGGCAGTCGATCATATTACGTTCAGCGTAAGGAGAGGTGAAATCTTCGGTTTCTTGGGCGCTAACGGTGCCGGAAAAACAACTGCCATGAGAATGTTATGCGGATTAAGCCAACCGACGGAAGGTAAAGGGGTAGTTGCGGGGTTTGATATACTTCGTGAGCCGGAGAAGGTAAAGCGTAATATAGGTTATATGAGTCAGAAGTTTTCATTATACGAGGATTTAAAGGTGTGGGAGAACCTTCGGCTTTATGGAGGAATATACGGAATGAAGGACAGGGAGATATCTTCCAGAACAGAAGCTGTGCTTAGTAATATAGATATGGAGACTGAACGTAATACCATGGTGCGCGATCTACCTTTGGGGTGGAAGCAGAAACTTGCGTTTACCGTTTCCACTTTCCATAGTCCGAAAATAGTTTTCCTAGACGAGCCTACAGGTGGAGTTGACCCCATAACACGCCGACGTTTCTGGGAACAGATTTATGGTGCCGCAGCGGGTGGAATAACAGTTTTTGTAACCACTCACTATATGGATGAAGCCGAATACTGCGATCGTGTATCTATTATGGTTGACGGTAAGATAAAGGCGTTAGACAGTCCTAAGGTGTTGCGTAACAAATTCGGAGTGTCGGATATGGATGGGGTGTTCCGTATGCTGGCACGCGAAGCTACAAGAAAAGGAGATTGATATTTATGAGACAGTTTATAACATTTGTAAGAAAAGAATTTTTAAATATATTCCGAGATTCGCGAACTATGCTTATCCTGCTTGGTATGCCTGTAGTGCAGATGCTCCTTTTCGGTTTTGCCATAACCACAGAGGTGAGAAACACTAAAGTAGCGGTTTTCGATCCGTCACAAAGTATGGAATCACGTGCTATAATAGAGCGTTTTAATGCCAGTAAGTATTTCACCATAGCAGAAGAAATACACGAACAATCTCGTATAAACGACATATTCAAGTATGGAGAGGTCGGTTTGGTAATAGTGTTCAGTGATAATTTTGAAAGCGAACTCCGTAATGGAGGCGATGCTGCTGTACAGCTCATTACCGATGGTACTGAACCCAACCAGGCGTCGATGATAACCGGTTATGCATCCAATATTCTTGCTCAATGTGTTCAGGAACTGTCTGTAGAAGGTACCGTCACATGCCGTATAATTCCACAGATAAGAATGTTGTATAATCCCCAGGCAGAGAGTGCATACAATTTTGTTCCTGGAGTCATGGGTATGATACTCATGCTTATATGTGCTATGATGACATCCATTGCCATTGTGCGTGAGAAAGAGAACGGTACCATGGAAATCCTTCTGGTTTCTCCAATGAAACCTATTTACATCATTCTTTCTAAGGTAACGCCATATTTTACACTTTCTATGATAAATCTAATAACTATCCTTCTGTTGTCGGTATATGTTCTTGGGGTACCTATAGCCGGTAGTTTGGTATTGTTGCTCCTCGTTTCTATTATATTTATCTTTCTGGCGCTGTCGCTCGGACTGCTTATTTCAAACATTGTCAATACTCAGGTAGCCGCCATGCTTGTTTCCGTAATGGGGCTTATGATGCCTGTTATGCTTCTTTCCGGATTGATATTTCCGGTAGAAAGTATGCCTTTACCGCTTCAATGTCTTTCCGCTCTTGTACCGGCCAGGTGGTATGTAGATGCTATTAGAAAAATAATGATACAGGGAGCCGAGATTCAATATGTTATGAGGGAAATACTTATTCTTACGTTTATAACTGTAGCCCTTGTAGTCCTAAGCCTTAAAACATTTAAGAACAGATTAAACTGAAATACATATGCTGAAATATTTATTGGAAAAGGAATTCAAGCAGATAATAAGGAACAAATTCATTCCAAGAATGATAATAGCTATGCCTCTTTTCATGATGCTTGTTATGCCATGGGCTGCCAATCAGGAAGTAAGTAATATTCTTCTGACTGTGGTTGACAATGATCACAGCACCGCTTCTGAAGAACTGATACGTAAAACTGTATCGTCAGGATATTTCATATTCCAGTCTGTGGCGGACGGTAGTGCCGAAGCTTTTAAAAATGTAGATTCCGGAAAGGCGGACATAATACTTGATATTCCATACGGATTTGAAAAGCAACTCCTAACGGAAAGAATTTCGAGCGTGATGATATCGTCAAATTCTGTTAATGGTACAAAAGGGATATTGGCTACAAGCTATCTGTCAACAATAGTAAACGATTTTTCTGCTATGATTTCAGAGAACTCTGAGTTGGCTCATGACTCAGGGATAGTATTATCGGGTGCGTCATTCAGCATTATCCCACAGTATAAATTTAATCCACATCTCGATTATAAAGTATTTATGGTGCCGGCCATAATGGTGATGCTTCTTACTTTGATAACCGGATTTCTGCCGGCATTCAATATAGTAGGTGAAAAGGAAGCCGGTACAATTGAACAGATAAATGTTACTCCTGCAAGCCGTTTTCAGTTTATTCTTGCCAAATTGATACCATATTGGTGTATAGGACTGATAGTCTTTACTCTGTGTATGGTGCTTGCTGTGTTTGTATATTCATTGATACCTGTAGGAAGTCTTATTACTGTATATGTCTTTGCCATTATATACATTGTGGCTGTATCTGGTATGGGACTTGTAGTATCAAATTATTCCGATACACTTCAGCAGGCTATGTTCGTAATGTTTTTCTTTATAATGATATTTCTTCTTATGAGCGGACTGCTCACACCTGTAGGAAGTATGCCAGACTGGGCACAGTTTATAACCATATTCAATCCATTGAAATATTTCATAAGTGTTATGCGTATGGTTTATCTTAAGGGAAGTAGCTTTTCCGAATTGGTACCTTATTTCTTTGCTCTGTGCGGATTTGCCGTAGTATTCAACACATGGGCTATATTGGGATACAGGAAGAGAAGTTGATAATAAGTTATTAGAGATTCTTTGAAGTTAAATAATCAGAAAATAAATGGCGGAAATTAAATCCCGCCATTTATTGTTTTCAATAATTCATTTATTCAAACTTTCCGTACCGTGTAGGCAACAGTTTGCGGTCGCCCAGTGTATTGTCTATTCTTGCCACATTTATCCAGAACTTGTTCTGTCTTACGCTTTCTATAGGATATGCGGCTTTCGTACGTGTATATGGGTGTTCCCATTCGCCTTCCACTATCTCATATTCCGGATGAGGAGCGTTCTTCAGTACATTGTCTTCGGCAGAAGCCATTCCGCTTTTCACTTCCTCAATTTCGTTCCATATGCTCAGCATTGTATCTACGAAGTTATCCAGTTCGGCAAGGCTCTCACTCTCTGTAGGTTCAATCATCAGTGTACCATGTACAGGGAATGAAAGGGTAGGAGCATGATAACCGTAGTCCATAAGACGCTTGGAAATATCGTTCTCGTCGATGCCGCTTTCTTCGTGCAGCCTTCTGCAGTCGAGAATCATTTCGTGGCCTACAAATCCGTTAGTGCCGCGATAGACAATTCCGTAAGTATCGTTCAGGCAGGCAGCAAGGTAGTTGGCGTTAAGTATCGCAGCTTTTGTGGCCATTTCCAGACCTTCTGCGCCCATCATGCAGATATAGGCATATGTGATAGGCAGGATGCCCGCACTGCCGTATGGAGCGGCGGAAACTTCATTAAGCGCGTTGCCTTTTGATACATGTCCTGGAAGGAAAGGCACAAGATGTTCTTTCACGCATACAGGACCTACACCCGGTCCTCCACCTCCATGAGGGCTGGCAAAAGTCTTGTGCAGGTTCAGATGGCACACATCGGCACCAATTGTTCCCGGATTGGTAATTCCCACTTGCGCGTTCATGTTGGCGCCGTCCATATATACTTGTGCGCCGCAGGAATGTATTATGTCGCAAATCTCCACTATGTCGGCCTCGAATATGCCGTGTGTGGAAGGATACGTTATCATCAGTGCCGCCAGACGGTCTTTGTTCTCCTCCGCTTTGCGCTTCAGGTCTTCTACGTCAACGTTTCCGTGTTCGTCGCACGCACATGTCACGGTTGTGAAACCTGCCTGTATTGCCGATGCCGGATTTGTTCCGTGTGCCGATGCCGGAATTAATATTATATCCCTGCTTCCCTGTCCTATGCTGTTCAGATATGCGGCTATTATGCGCAGTCCGGTATATTCGCCTGCCGCTCCTGAGTTAGGTTGTAGTGTAACACCGTCCATGCCTGTAATGACTTTCAGCTGTTCCGAAAGGTTTTCTATCAGTTTCTTGTATCCTTCTGCCTGGTCTTCAGGTGCCAGCGGGTGCATGTTCATCCATCCCGCATTGCTGAGAGGCAACATTTCGGATGCGGCATTCAGTTTCATTGTACACGATCCGAGCGAAATCATCGAATGAGCCAGTGAGATATCCTTACGTTCCAGACGTTTGATGTATCTCATCATTTCCGTTTCAGTATGATATTTGCAGAACACCTCGTGTGTGAGATATTCGCTCCGGCGTTTGAACTCTTTCTTTATCGCTGTTCCGTCAGGTATTTCCGTAGCCTCTGTGAAAGGCTTTTCGGCAGCTATGGTGAATATGCTCAGCAGCAGGTTGGCTTCGGCTATGGATGTCGTCTCGTTTACGCTCAGTCCCACGTCGCCATTGTCGAAGTATCTCAGATTTACACCTTTGCTAAGCGATATGGTCTTTATTTCGTCAGTATTTACATGTTCAGGCATCTGCAGTCTCAGAGTGTCGAAATATACGGCATTCTTCTGTACATATCCAAGTTTTGCCAGTTGTTTTGCCAGCCATACAGTAGTGCTGTGTATGTTTGATGCTATTTCCCTTATACCTTCCTGTCCGTGATATACGGCATAGAAACCGGCCATCGTGGCAAGTAATGCCTGTGCCGTACAAATATTCGATGTGGCTTTCTCACGTTTGATGTGCTGCTCACGTGTCTGTAATGCCATACGGTAACACAAATGGCCGTATTTGTCTTTCGACAAGCCTATGATTCGTCCCGGCATGTTTCTCTTATATTCATCCCTTGTGGCGAAATATGCTGCCGACGGTCCTCCGTAGAACATAGGTATTCCCATTCTCTGGGTGCTTCCGAATACTATGTCGGCGCCCCATTCTCCCGGTGGAACCAGCAGTGCGAGAGACATTATATCAGCGTTAACCGCTACCTTGCAGTCGGCCTGATGAGCTTTTTCGGTAAACTCCCTGTAGTCTTCCACATTACCGCTGTTGTTAGGATATTGCACTATACATCCGAAGATGTCCGGAGTAAATTCCAGCTCCTTGTATGAACCTGTTTTCACGGTCATGCCCTGCGGTATCGCTCTTGTCATTATAACGGCAAGGTTCTGCGGGAAAATCTCCTCATCTACGAAAAGCGTGCATGCGCCTTCCTTCTGCTGTTTCCTGCTTCTAAGCGCGAACATCATTGTGGCAGCTTCGGCCGCGGCAGTAGCTTCGTCAAGCAGTGAACAGTTTGCCAGCGGCATAGCGGTTAGGTCGCATATGGCAGTCTGGAAATTAATTAGCGCTTCAAGTCTGCCCTGTGATATTTCAGCCTGATAAGGTGTATATGATGTGTACCAAACAGGATTTTCAAATACGTTTCTCTGTATAACGGCAGGAGTTGCAGTGTCGTACCATCCTGCTCCGATGTACGATTTGAAGCGTGTGTTCATGGCTGCCAGCTTGTTTATATGTTCGGCAAACTCATGTTCACTCATAGCCGGAGCCAGTGGCAGTTTTTCTTTCAGCCTTATTTCAGACGGGATAGTCTTGTCGATAAGTTCGTCCAATGATTTCACACCGATTTTTTCCAGCATTCCGGGAATGTCCTGTTCCGATATACCAATATGGCGGTCGGCAAATGATATACTTTTCATGGTATCTTAGTCTTTAAGTTTGTTAGTTATTAGGTCTTTATCTTATCTGAAAAACGGATTGTTCATCTTTTCATTGCCAATGGTGGTCGATTCGCCGTGTCCGGTATAAACAATTGTCTGGTCGGGCAGTACAAACAGCTTAGTGCTGATGCTGTTTATCAGCTGGTGATAGTCGCCTTTGTCGAGGTCTGTCCTTCCTATGCTGCCCCTGAACAATACGTCCCCGCAAAACAGGCAATTGTCTTTCCCGCTATAGTAAACCAGGCTTCCCGGTGAGTGTCCCGGAGCCTGTATCACCTTCAATACAGTATTTCCGAAACGTATTTCGTCGCCTTCCTTCAGATAGTTTCCTATTGACGGCGTTTCTTCGTTAAGCTTGAAGCCGAACATGCGGCAATAATCCTCTACTTTTGGCAGCAGGAACTCGTCGTCGGCCGATGCTTCCGGCTTTACTCCATATTCCCTTGCTACAAAAGCGTTGCCGAATATATGGTCAAGATGCAGATGAGTGTTGAGCAGATGTTTTACTTTCAGCCCGTTTCTTTCTATGTACTGTTTTAGCATTTCCTGCTCGTCTTCATAATAGCATCCCGCATCAATGATTACAGCTTCGTTAGTCTCGTCCGACAGCACATATGTGTTGACCGGAAACATGTTGAATTCAAAGCATTTTACAGTCATAGTCATTTGTTTATAGTTACGTAAACCACTTTTTTCGTTTCAAAAAATTCTTCCTCGAAATAATCTTTCAGGTCGTATATCAATGTCTGGTGTTTTACAGGCATGACCTCATTCTGGAGCTCACCGCCCTTCAGGCAGATAAGTCCGTTAGGCAAGGCATTGCACTGTTCCTTTTTTATGTTTTTTCTGATAATCTTCAGCAGGTCTGTGAGCGGCATTACAGCACGGCTTACGACGAAATCGAACATTCTTTTTTCTTCCTCAGCCCTGCAATGGCGTGTGGTGACGTTTTTCAGTCCTATGGCAGAGGATATTTCAGTAGCCACCTTTACCTTCTTGCCTATGCTGTCCACCAGATGGAACTGTGTATCGGGGAACATTATAGCCAACGGTATTCCGGGAAAACCTCCTCCGGTGCCCAAGTCCATAATCTCCGTGCCCTGTTTGAAGTTTATTACCTTCGCGATACCCAGCGAGTGGAGTACATGGTGTTCGTACAGGTTTGTAATGTCCTTTCTGGAAATCACGTTTATTTTACTGTTCCAGTCGGTATATAAATCGTATAAAGCCATGAACTGTTCCTTCTGTGTGTCGGTCAGCTCAGGAAAGTATTTCAGTATAATATCCATTTATAGAATTGATAATTAACGATTAATAATTAAAAGCTGAATTTCGGCGATGCCGGTTTGCTCTTTAATCCCTGTTCAGCATTGTTTCAATTTCCGCGTACGGAACGTCTATTATAAATTCTCCCATAGCGTACGGAGCGATGTCGTATCGGTTATAAAGGAAAGAAACCCTGTCTTCAAGCAGCATGAAATTGTCCGGGATATACAGGTCAACATCCAGTAGTGCTCCGTTTTCTTTCAGACCTTCAAGCGATGTAATGGTATCCGTTTCCAGTCTTTGGTTCACTTCGTCTATCAGATGTTTCAGAATCAGGTCTATAATCTCCTTTTCCTTGTCCTTCTTGAAAACGAGTTCTTTGGTAAGCACCTTTCCGGATTTCGCGAGCAGGTTTGCCCATTTTATTGTCGTATTTGGATGCGCCCCTCCCGTATCCTTGAATGTGTTTACCGAGAAGTTCCATATGCTGTCGTTGTTCAGGTTCAGTTCCGATGTTATTTCATACTCATAGTTATACCATGCCGGTATGTCCTCCGGTTTCATTCCGTTGTGCAAATCGGCTTCGTAAAACTTGGTAAGTTCTTTCTGATAATTCTGTACATATTTGTTGACTACCGATGAAATGGCTTCTCCGGGCTTCATGTCGCTGTATGCCTCGCCGAAAGCTATTCTTTGTAGTTTGGAGTTTATTATTGATGAAATGGAGTCTTTCTCGTCACCCGGTTGCAGATACATGTAGTCTATCGAAACCTTGCATTTGGGCGAAGCCTCGTCACCCGCTTTCAGTGCTACCAGTGTATCAGCCTGTATGCTGGAAATTTTTGCGGGTTTTACGGTCTCCGTGTTTTCACAACTTTGTAAAGAAAAACATACAGCCGCTCCGCAAGCTATAGCTGTATTGATGACGGTTCTTTTTTTCATAATCAGTTTTGTGATGTTTCTATGTTTTACAAATATAAATAAAGTTCTTGAAAGAGATAATCAGCGCATGACATTTTAATAGTTTTTTACTGTACATAAGCCTTGCCGGGAGATTGTGGGCTGACATGTTTGCTCGTTTGCTATAAAAAACATAATTTTGTTACACACTAAAAACAATCTTGACCATGAAAATAGAAAACTGGGGACACGTCCCGTATTCCGAGGCCTGGGAACGGCAGACTGAAATATTCAATTCCATAATAAAAGCCCGCAGCGAGGGTATGCCTTACGAAAACAGGATAATCTTCTGTACACATCCGCACGTATATACCATAGGTAAACACGGCAAGCAGGAAAACATGCTTATTGGCGACGAGATGCTTTCACGGATTGGGGCAGAGGTGTTCCGCATAGACCGTGGCGGCGACATCACCTATCATGGCCCCGGACAGCTGGTGTGCTATCCCATACTCTGTCTTGAAGATTTCAATCTGGGGCTGAAAGGCTATCTTCATCAGTTGGAAGAAGCTGTGATACGCACATGCGGTCATTACGGAATAAAATCCGGAAGGGTGGACGGCGCTACAGGTGTCTGGCTGGACTGCGGCACACCACGCGAGAGGAAGATATGTGCCATGGGAGTCAGAAGCAGTCATTTCGTAACTATGCACGGTCTGGCTCTTAACGTGAATACCGACCTTAAATATTTCAGCTACATAAATCCTTGCGGTTTTATAGATAAGGGAGTAACATCCATAGCCAGAGAGACAGGCAGGGAAGTGGATATGGACAAAGTGACCGAAATTCTTAAGAATAATCTCCTCATGCTGTTATGAAGTCCGCCGGTAGGGATATTTTTTTGTTAAAACTGCATGTTCCGTTAAAAACAGCTTTACGTGCTGATAATGTGCGCCTTGTGCCTTCTGAACAGCCATAGCCCACGATAAAAAGGTAAAAAGGCGGATAAAATTGTACTTAAAATGTTTTGCAAATTAAAATAAAAGTTCTACATTTGCACCCGCAATCGAAAATGATGCACTCTTAGCTCAGTTGGTAGAGCAACTGACTCTTAATCAGTGGGTCCAGGGTTCGAATCCCTGAGGGTGTACGTACACTGACGGTTTTTTGGATTGGGGAATCCATTGGCCGGAAAAAAACGAATAAAGAGTCCTTTAAATCGTGAAGATTTGAAGGACTTTTTTATTTCTGTACTCTTGAAAACTCCCGAAAGCGGCTGGAAGTAGTCTGACGTTTTGACAATATGTTAATTCCGTCTTCTGAGAATGTCTTGTTTAATACCTGAGGCGTGATGCTCACTGAAAATCTTACTCTTGCCAGACGTGAAAATATCATATAGTACGGTGGATATGTCTTTCTTTAAATGTTTGTATCTTTATTGGTTTATAACATGTCTTTTGTGATGTGTTTCTTTGTCTCTAGTGTCATTATGATTTTTATGTATTGGGCGTTGTACATTACTGAATAGATGAAAATATCCTGATTTTTCATTTTATTTTTTCCTTTTGGAGTCTTTGGGAAAAATACTTCGTCGTTTTTTTTAAACGTTTCGTTGTTTTTGCTGAAATTCTTCGTCATTTCCTTCTGTTGTTACTTGTAGATTACTGTTAATTTATTAATCATATTTTGGGGTTTCGGCTTTTTAAGTTGATGATTTTGTAAGTATCTCTATCAGAGCGTTTAACTTTTCTTTCCAGATTGGTCTTTTTTCTGTTTCTATGATGTAAGAAGTATCGGTGGATTTGTGGCAAAAAGTAAGAGAAGTAATTGAAAAAATGAATATTTTTGTGTATGTTTGCGTAAGTTTCAAGAATAGAATAAAGTTATGAAATTTCCTATTGGTATTCAGAGTTTTGAGCAAATTATAGAGGATGGGTATGTATATGTTGATAAGACTGATATTATTTATGACCTTACACATAATGGTAGTGTTTATTTTCTCAGCCGTCCGCGACGTTTCGGAAAGAGTCTTCTTGTCTCTACCCTGGAAAACTATTTTTTAGGACACAAGGAACTGTTCCGTGGCCTTGCCATAGAAAAGATGGAAACAGAATGGAACGAGTATCCCGTATTTCATATAGATTTCAATGCCACTAATTTTACCAATTCCGGAGAATTGGAGAAGAAACTTAACTTTTATCTTGCGGAATGGGAACAGAAGTATAATTTGCCTGTACGTGCAAATGAATTAGGTCTTGGCGACCGCTTTATAAAGATTCTTGAAGCAGCTCATCTTCAGACAGGCCGCCGTGCAGTGGTGCTTGTAGATGAATACGACAAACCTATTCTTGATGTACTGGATGTGGATACCAATCTGGAAGACAGACATCGCAATGTCCTGAAAGCTTTTTATTCTGTATTTAAAGGGGCAGACAAGCATTTGCAGTTCGTACTGCTGACAGGTGTAACCAAGTTCTCGCAGGTAAGTGTGTTCAGCGGATTCAACCAGCCTAAAGATATAAGTATGGATGTCCGTTATGAAGCTCTGTGCGGTATAACTCAGGAGGAAATTGAAAAATATTTTACAGAACCTGTATCGCAAATGGCTGTTGAGTATCAGTGTACACCGGAGGAAATGTATAAACTGTTGAAGAAACAGTATGATGGTTACCACTTCAGCGATAAGCTGACTGATATATATAATCCTTTCAGTTTGTTGAATGCTCTTGATGCCAAACGTATCAAGGACTATTGGTTCAGTACAGGAACTCCCACATATCTGATTCGTCTGCTCAATCATTCGCATGAAAGAATGAACGAATTTACTGGAAAGTATTACACTCCGGCGGAATTTATAGACTACAAGGCCGATGTGGAACGTCCTTTGCCAATGATATATCAAAGCGGATATCTTACAATAAAGGCGTACGATCGCGATTTTAATACCTTCCTTCTTGATTTTCCGAACAATGAGGTAAAAGGCGGATTTCTTACAATGGTGGCTTCGTCATATCTGCAACCATCAGAAGAAACAGGCAGTTGGATAAGAAGCCTTGTTATAGCACTGCGCAAAGGAGATGTGGAGCGTGTACGAGAGCTGTTCACTTCATTCCTGTCCGGCATCCCTTACACAATGCGCCGCAAGGAAAATGAAGTGGAGCGTGAACGCTATTTCCAATATACTTTCTATCTCATTATGCGTCTGGTTAGTGTTTATACTGTCTATGCCGAGAAGGTTCAGAGCCAGGGACGTGTGGACTGCATAGTGGAAACATCGGACTATGTATATATCTTTGAGTTCAAACTTGACGGTACGGCAGAAGAAGCACTCCTGCAGATAGAGGAAAAAGGATATGCGCGTGAGTATGCAACAGACAGCCGCAGAGTTTATAAGATAGGTGCATCTTTCTCTTCTGAAACTGGGACTATTGGTGATTGGGGAGTGAGGTAAACAGTATCTAAATGATATTTAAACACTGTTTAAGCACTGTTTAGATTGTGTTCATTGACTGTTTAGTGAGTGTTAAAAAAACGATTCATGAAAGAAAATCAACATAACATGCTTCAAGGCAGCCCACAAAGTAATGGCTCAAACTTGATTGATGAAATACGTGAAATAATAGAGAAAGGCCGAAAAGAAGCTTATTCAGCAGCGAATCAGGCTATCATTGTGACGTATTGGAATATCGGGCGGCGTATTGTGGAAGAGGAGCAATCAGGAAATGCACGGGCTGATTATGGAAAGCAGCTTATCAATCAGCTTGCCGATAAACTGTCAATAGAATATGGTAACAACTATACAGCAAGAAGATTAAGGGATTACAGGCAATTCTATTTGTGTTTCAGAGATTTACAGATTTGGCACTCGCGAGTGCCAAATCTGACGTGGACACATTTCCGACGTATAATGGCTGTGCCACAAGAAGAAGCCAGACAATGGTATGCAAATGAGGCATCAAGAGAAATGTGGAGTGTGCGTACATTGGACAGGAATATTTCCACCCAATATTATGGCAGGCTGTGTGCCGCCAAGCGTGAAGGAAAGATATTGCCAGTTCCTGAAAAGAAAGGTAATGATCCGATGGAATACATAAAAAGTCCGGTAGTGGCAGAATTTCTTGGATTCAGGCGAGACACTGAATACTCTGAGAGTATGTTGGAACAGGCTTTAATAGAAAATCTGGAACATTTTATAATGGAATTAGGACGTGGGTTTGCCTTTGTGGAAAGACAAAAGCATATTGTGACGCAGACAGATGACTTCTATGTTGACCTGGTGTTTTACAATTTCAAGATGAAACGATTCGTCTTGTTTGAACTGAAAACTCATAAACTGACTCATGCGGACGTGGGACAACTTGATATGTATGTAAGAATGTATGATGACTTGATAAAAGATGATTCAGATAATCCTACGATAGGTGTGTTACTTTGCACGGATACGGATACAACGATTGCCAAGTATTCTGTACTCCATAACAGCGAGCAATTGTTTGCGTCAAAATATATGGCTTACATGCCTACCGAAGAAGAATTGCGCAGGGAAATAGAAGAACAGAAACGATTCTTTATCGAACAGCACGGAAAGGGGGAGATGGAATGAAACTGAAATATAAATATCAACGTTTTCAGGCTGACGCAGCCAAAAGCGTGACAGATATATTTACCGGTCAGCAATATTGCGAAAGTGCTGATTTCTTGATAGATCAAGGGAAAGATAAGAAAATGTTTGATGTAACGGGCTTCGGTAATCAGAAGTTGATGCTCGACCGGGAATCAATCACAGAGAATCTCAGACAAATACAAATGAATTGGGGACTGAAGCCTGTTGAATATTTACAGGGTGAAATTTCAAACCCGATGTTCACCATT
>JAHLFB010000096.1 GCA_018884025.1 Candidatus Phocaeicola faecipullorum | reverse complement strand
CTTATATAGTGCACTTGGTGGCGGACGTGATTAATTTTAACCTTAAAACAGATAAACACATGATTAGTCCTTTAGCTTATGTTGATCCTTCTGCAAAGTTGGGCAACAATGTAACAGTACATCCGTTTGCCTATATCGACAAAAATGTAGAGATAGGCGATAACAATGTGATAATGCCATATGCCAGTCTGATGAGTGGCACACGTATGGGTAATGGTAATACTGTATATCAGGGAGCTGTGATAGCCGCAGTACCTCAGGATTTCAATTATACCGGCGAAGACACATTTGTCAGGATGGGAGATAATAACGTTGTACGTGAGAACGCTGTAATAACTCGTGGTACGCATAAGGGGCATGACACAATTGTAGGAAGCGGAAATTTCATAATGCAGGGAGTACGAATCTCTCATGATGTTGAGGTTGGTAACGATTGCATTATTGGTAATGGTTCACAAGTATCAGGCAATTGTAAAATATATGACCGTGCCATACTGACATCCAATGTCCTGATGCAGGGCAATACCCGCATTGGAAGTTATTCCATAGTACAGGGTGGTTGCCGTTTTACCAAGGATATACCTCCTTTTATTGTAGCTGCACATGAGCCTATTGCTTTTTATAGTATCAATACACACGTGCTGGAGCATGAAGGTTTCTCTGAAACTTTAATAAAGCATATAGCACAAGCCTACAGAATACTTTACAAAGCGAATACGTCTCAAAATGATGCATTGCTCAGGATTAAGGAACAGGTTCCTGGAAGTGAGCAGATAGATATGATAATTGATTTTGTATCGTCATCTAAACTGGGAATAATACATTAATTTTAAATACAGCCGGCACTTGCGATAAAGCGGGTGCCGGCATTTTTTTTATATGGATATAAAAATGTATATTTGCAGCGTTTTTTTATAGTATTAGTATTTTCATGAAGAACAGGTTGCATTATACATTCTTTCTGGCTTTTCTGGTAGTGGCAGGATTGTTGCTTCTTTATTATTTGCCACAGATAAGTATGGGAGGAAAGCCGTTGAGAAAGGTTGATTTATTATCGGATGTTCGTGTCAGCATCCCTGTAATTGACACAGTCTCGCTTGATACTTTACCAGTGATTCCGGTGAAACCGGCATTTGTAGATTCCTGTAAAACCGGAATAGAGTGTATCGAAGATTATTCCGATTCCACATCTCACGGAATGTCACATTTTTATCAGTCTCTTATTGATATAGACAAGATAGGTCGTCCTGTCAGAATTGCATATTTCGGCGATTCGTTTATTGAAGGTGATATCCTTACTGCCGATTTAAGGAATATGCTGCAGGATAAGTTCGGAGGCCGTGGTGTGGGATATGTACCTGTTACATCAAAGTTTCCAGGTTTCAGACCGACAGTCAGACACAGTTTTGCTGGATGGACTTCGCATAATGTAACAGACACTATAGGTTTTGTACGTTCTAAACAAGACATTTCAAACAATTATTTCCATGCGTCTAACGGGGCATATGTAAATTTGGAAGCAACAGGCAAATATGTTTCTAATCTTGAATCCTGTTCGTTATCTTCTATTTTTTATCTTACCGGAGATTCTCTTGTACTGTCTGCACAACTTAATGGGGGACAGGAAAAAGAATTCTTTCTTGAAGGAGACAGTTCTTTACAGTGTGTTACTGTAAGTGGCGACATAAAAAGTGTGAGATGGAGTGTAAAGAAAGCCTCTCCCGAAGCTTTGTTCTATGGAGTAACGATGGATTCCGGCAATGGAGTATTGCTTGATAATTTCAGTACACGTGGAAGCAGTGGTCAGCAGTTGTCCGGCATACCTAGTTCCATACTTCGAGGTTACAACAAATTGCGTAAATACGATTTAATTGTAATCCAATATGGTCTGAATGTGGTTTTTGAAGGGGGAATGGATTATACATATTATAAAGATGGTATGAAAACTGTCATATCTTCTATAAAGAATGCTTTTCCTGATACGTCAATTCTCATAGTAGGAATAGGTGACAGGGAAACGAAAGATGAAAATGGTAATTTAAGAACAATGCCTGCGGTGAAAGGGCTTATAAGAAGTCAGCAGATGCTTGCTGCAGAGACAGGAGTCGCTTTCTGGAATCTTTATAATGCTATGGGAGGTGAAGGAAGTATGGTAGAAATGGTAAATTCTAAACCGGCTATGGCAAATTATGATTATACACATATAAATTTCCGTGGTGGAAAACATATAGCAGGTTTATTATTCGATGCTATAATATATGGAAAGGAGCAATATGAGAAAAGAAAAATGTACGAATCGGAGTAACCCGTATTTTCACAGATGTGCTTTTCTCTGTGTATTTGTTTTAATGCAGGCTTTTTCCGTGGTATATTCTCAGGATGTAATTCCTGATAAGGCAAAGCGTGACCACAATTCCGGTCCTGTCTATGCAAGTACGGCGATGGAAAGGCTCATGAGATTTATTCCAGTGTCCAATCCTATGCCGTCGTTGTTTAAAGATACTATGGAAAATGTTATAATAGACCCTAATGGTAGTCTGGACGGTTTTTGGGAAAAGGTTTCCGAAATGAATCATCCGGTAAGGATTGTACATATAGGCGATTCCCACGTCAGAGGACATGTGTTTCCATATATAATGCGCAAACTTCTGGAAGAAGATTTCGGAAGGGAAGCTGTTATTGATTATGATGTTTCTTATCATACCACAGGATTGGCTCAGGAAACAGGCAGGGCTGGTATTGTTTATCATATTCTTGGAGTTAACGGGGCTACATGCGCTTCTTTCAACAAACCGGAGAGAATTTCGGAAATAATATCACTTAATCCTGACTTGATAATCATTTCATTCGGTACCAATGAAGCGCACGGGAGAAATTATAACAGGTCAGAACACAGACAGCAGATGATGAATCTTGTAAACGAACTAAGAAAGGGATGTATTAATGCCGGTTTTCTTTTGACTACACCGCCTGGCGCTTATATAAGGTCCGGAAGGAGGAACAGAATAATAAATACACGTACTCCACTGGTGGTAAAGACAGAGAAAGACTTTGCAGCCGATAATGATATAGCCATATGGGATTTATACGATGTGGTAGGAGGTGAAAAGTGTGCTTGCAAGAATTGGACTGCAACAGGTATGTACCAGAGAGACAAGATACATTTTACCCGCGAAGGTTATACATTACAGGGATTATTATTACACGAAGCATTTATTAAAGCCTACAACGATTATGTTGCAACAAAAATTTATTGATATACTTAGTAATTGCGGAATAGATTTCCATAAGGTACAGGAAGTTCTTTCTTACGACCCTCAGCAACCGTTGATATTCAGTAGTGGACTTTTTGTATTCCTTTTTCTTGCTTTCAGTCTTGTATATGTAATGCTTCGCAAGCATACCACGGCAAGGCTTTTGTTTGTTACAGCCTTCTCATATTATTTCTATTATAAAAGCAGTGGATTTTATTTCTTTCTGTTGGGTATAGTCACTGTAACAGATTTTGTCCTTGCACGTATTATGGAACGGACAGAGAGTGCGGGAAAGCGTAAACTGCTTGTCGTTTTAAGCCTTTGTGTAAATTTGGGTTTGTTGTGTTATTTCAAATATACCAACTTCTTTTACGAGATGCTTTCTCCGCTTTGGGGAGACAGTTTCAGCCCGCTTGATATATTCCTTCCTGTAGGAATATCGTTCTTTACGTTCCAGTCTCTAAGCTATACAATTGATGTATATCGTGGCGATTTGAAACCTTTGCATAACTTACTGGATTATGCCTTTTATGTATCGTTCTTTCCACAGCTGGTTGCCGGTCCGATAGTACGTGCCAGTGATTTTATCCCGCAAATCAGGCAGCCTCTTTTCGTTACAAACGAGATGTTTGGTCAGGGGGTATTTTTCATATTGAGCGGCCTTTTCAAGAAGGCGGTAATATCCGATTATATCAGTGTAAATTTTGTAGAACGTATATTTGAGAATCCGTCACTTTATTCCGGAGTTGAAAATCTTTTCGGAGTATATGGATATGCCTTACAGATATATTGCGATTTCTCAGGCTATAGTGACATGGCAATAGGTCTGGCATTGCTGCTTGGCTTCCGTTTCCCAATCAACTTCAATTCACCGTATAAATCGGATAGTGTAACGGAGTTCTGGCACAGATGGCATATTTCTCTTTCCACTTGGTTGAGAGATTATCTTTACATATCTTTGGGAGGTAACCGTAAAGGTAGGTTCAGGACATATGTCAACTTGATACTTACAATGCTTCTTGGTGGACTCTGGCACGGAGCATCGTGGAATTTCATAGTATGGGGCGGATTACACGGTGTAGCACTTGCCTTTCATAAGTTTTTCCGTAATCTTCTCGGACGCGGAAAGAGTTATCACAGTACTGGTATAAGAAAGTGTATGGCAGTTATTATAACTTTCCATTTTGTATGTTTCTGTTGGATATTTTTCAGGAATACCACTTTTGAAGGTTCCGTTACCATGATAAACCAGATATTCTCGTCTTTCCATCCGGAACTGTTTGGACAATTAATATCCGGATACTGGAAAGTTTTTCTGCTTATGGCTGTTGGCTTTGCGCTTCACTGGTGTCCTGACAGTTGGCAGGATAATTGTTCAAAGGCAGTTGTCAGGATGCCTCTCCTTATACAGGCATTATTGCTCATTGCTGTTATATTCATCATTATTCAGGTAAAAAGCAGCGATATCCAGCCATTCATATATTTTCAATTCTGATAAAAAACAGGCGTGGCAAATTTTTATACTTGCCACGCCTGTTTTTTATAAAAATGTTATTATCTGTTTTTGTACATGTTTTCGTAATAATTCTGGTAGTCACCGCTGGTAACGTTCTTAACCCATTCCTGGTTGTTCAGATACCATTCTATGGTTTTTACTATACCATCTTCGAATTTTGTTTCCGGCATCCATCCAAGTTCCTGCGAAATCTTTGTAGGGTCTATTGCGTAACGTTGGTCATGTCCCAGTCTGTCTTTTACGAATGAAATCAGTGATTCGTTAATCCAGTCGATTGATATTTCACCGTTTTCGTCAAGTTCCTTTTTCTTCAGAATCTTTCTGAGTTCCGGCTTTTCCGCCATCATGTCGTGTATTGTACTGATAGTCAGTTTTACAATATCAATGTTTTTCTTCTCGTTGTGTCCACCCACATTATAAACTTCACCGTTTCTGCCTTTGTTTACTACAAGGTCTATAGCCTTACAATGGTCTTCTACATAAAGCCAGTCTCTTACATTTGAGCCATCGCCATATACCGGTAGTCTCTTTCCTTCAAGTATATTCTTGATTATCAGCGGTATGAGTTTCTCTGGGAAATGGTATGGACCGTAATTGTTTGAACATCTTGTTATTGTGACAGGCATTTTGTATGTGTCATGATAAGCCATTACAATCATGTCCGCACTGGCTTTCGAAGCACTATATGGGCTATGAGGGCATAGTGGAGTATTTTCTGTGAAATATCCTTCAGCGCCAAGTGAGCCGTAAACTTCGTCTGTTGAAACCTGATGGAATCTAACATCTTTTCTCCATGTAGGATATCCTGTTTCGTCTTTGCCTGTAACCCACGCTCTGCGTGCGGCATCCATAAGATTTTGTGTTCCTAGGATGTTTGTCTGCAGAAATAACTGAGGGTCTTCTATGCTGCGGTCAACATGACTTTCTGCGGCAAAATTCACAATACAGTCAAATTTATAATCAGCAAACAGGCGCTCTACCAGTTCGCTGTCGCATATATTACCTCTTACGAAGAAGCAACGTTCATTGTCAATATCGTTGGCTATTGTAGCGAGATTGCCGGCATATGTCAACGCATCCAATATAACTACCTTAATATCATCGTGTTTTTTCAGAATGTATTTGATGTAATTTGAACCAATGAAGCCTGCTGCTCCTGTGACTAAATACGTTTTCATAAAAAGTGTTTATAATTCGAGTGCAAATTTGGGAAAGTTTTCTTTAACTGACAAATATTTTGGCAATTAATCTTTCAGTTCTATAACTTCCAGGTCTGAAAAATTTCCCTGTTCAATACTGAACCGTACAATCGTTCGTACGGTGTGAAAACCATATTTTCCGGCTGCTCCGGGGTTTATGTGCAGCATCCCGTATTCTTTGTCGTATTTCACTTTCAGAATGTGTGAATGACCGCTTATAAACAGTGTTGGTGCGGATATGTTCAGAATCTTTTTTATCTGCGAATCGTATTTTCCCGGATAACCTCCAATATGCTTTATAAGTATATCAGCGTCTTCAAGCCTGAATCTGTTTATTTCGGGCAATATCTTTCTTATATCCTGTCCGTCAATGTTTCCATACACTCCTCTGAAGGTCTTGAAAGCCATCAACCTGTCCATTACCTCTTTGGAGCCTATGTCTCCCGCATGCCATATTTCGTCGCACTCCTCAAAATATTTGAGATATCTTTCATCCCAATATCCGTGAGTGTCCGACAATAAACCAATTCTTTTCATTAGTGTGCTTATTTCAAAATGGCAGCTATTTTTTGTGGTATTTCCGGGTTTGGCAAGTCTTTCTTCTGTATAAGCATGTAGGCAAAGTTGTCAGCCAGTATTTCTTCCGGGTTAATGATATATTTGGTGTTTTTACCTATCTTTTGATAAAAATCTTCGGCCTGGTCAATGCTGTAGATAACAGTCTTTCCATCTTCATGAACAGGCATCAGACTGTCGTTCAGCGGTATCAACCCGACGCTGAGATAGTCTGAAAGTGTTCCCGACGTATATGGCTTGTTGGAATATATCATCATTGAGCATTTTTGTTTGTTTCCGTTTATGGTAAATTCAGCGTAGCTGTCGTATAGTTCTATGTCCGGATTTGATATTCTTTTTTCAATGATGTCTATCGGGAAAAAGAGTTCTCTGTCTGTTACATTAAATCCTATTACGGAATAAACAGATTTTTTGAAATCCTTATTGTTTCTTGTTAAAATATGAAATAATTCATGTGCCAGCAGATATTCCAAATCATCTTTCTTTGCCTCGTTTATGAATTTTTCTCCAAGGGCAATCCAGTTCTTTCTGGTATATGCCGCTACATCCATTTCTTCTTTCATGGAAGTTTTCACAAGAATGACTTCTTGTGGATATTTTATTTTAAGTTTCTGCTTGTCTATTTTTGATTGTAGTGATTTGAAAGCGTCAGTTATTTTTTTCTTTTCGTCGTCGCCCCAGTTTTGTGTTTCGTTCATGGCAAGGCGAAGCAGTTCTGATTTCCTTC
>JAHLFB010000095.1 GCA_018884025.1 Candidatus Phocaeicola faecipullorum | reverse complement strand
GACGATACAGTGGCGGCAGCCTTGGCTTTATGTAAAACAGAGTTGTAATCTCTTTTTATGAGGAATTGTTATTTATCGCGCAATTATAAGGGAGTTGACGGAGCCGGCAACAAGGCCAAAACGGACATAGAGTGTATTATGGCCGAAAATGGCTTTGTGAATGTCGGTTTCAGGCAGACCCGGTATACTAATCCTGTATTGGCATTTCTGGCAACATTGGCAGGCGTCTTGAAGGCTCCTTTCTCGTTGAGAAAGGGCGACCGGCTGGTGTTGCAGTATCCGTTGAAAAAATATTTCACGTTTGTATGCCGTATGGCTCATTTCCGGGGAGCGAAAGTGGTGGTTGTGATCCATGACCTGGGAAGCTTTAGACGCAAAAAACTGACTGTTGGTCAGGAAATACGTCGTTTAAGTCATGGTGATTATATTATTGCGCATAATGAGAGCATGAAACGTTGGCTGATAGAAAAAGGATGCCAGGTGCCGGTCGGAGAGCTTGAAATATTTGATTACTTGTCAGAAACAAAGGCCCTCCCGCACGGGATAGTTCATAAACCTTATGAAGTGGTTTATGCCGGTGCATTGAGCTTGCGTAAAAATACGTTTCTGTATGAAGTGGGAGCGTATGTGCATTCGTTTCGCTTCAATCTTTATGGAAACGGTTTTGAACTGGATAAGGCTCAGGGGAAAACACGTTTTGTCTATAAAGGTTTTGTTCGTTCGGATGATTTAATCGCTACGGCTCAGGGAGATTTCGGACTGGTTTGGGACGGATTCTCTGTAGATGCATGTACGGGTGACTTTGGGGAATATCTGAAGTATAACAACCCCCACAAGACATCGTTGTATATCCGGTGTGAACTTCCTGTCATTATATGGGACCAGGCGGCTCTGGCAGCCTTTGTCCGTAATAACGGGATCGGAATCTGTGTTGCTTCATTGGCGGAACTGGACAGTGTGCTGGAAGGATTGACCTCCGAACAATATGCTGTAATGAAACGGAATGTGGCAGTGATAAGCGAACGCTTGTCTGCTGGATACTATATAAGAAAGGCTTTGTCGGAAGTTAAGCTTTGAGAGAATGGAGAAAGGAATTATACATGTAGCTTGCAATATTGATGCTTCGTATGTGAAGTATTGCGTGGTTATGCTGACTTCTTTGTTTGAAAACAATGCGGATTCATCTTTTCATGTTCATGTAATCGCCTCGGAACTGCCGGATGACTCTAAGAAAATATTACATGATTGGATTGAAGGCCGGTATCACCAGACCTTGTTTGTTTATGAAACAGGAAATGCCTTGTTGGAAGGATGTTCCATTTATGGAGAGAGCCACATCTCGCTGGCTACATATTATCGTATTTTCTTGGAGAGCATTTTGCCCCGTTCTATAAACAAGGTTCTTTATTTGGATTGTGATCTGATTGTGAACGGTTCGATAAAGGAGCTTTGGAGTACAGACATTACTGATTATGCGGCAGGTTGTGTGGAGGATATGTGGAGTGGAAAACCGGACAATTATGAACGCTTGCATTATGCTTCTTCATTTTCGTATTTCAATGCTGGAGTATTATTGGTTAATCTGGAATATTGGCGGAATATCCAGTTCCAGAAGGTGGCGGAGAAATATATTTCAGAGCATATGAATGAACTCGTTTTTAATGATCAGGATGTGCTGAATGCATTGCTTCATGACAAAAAGCTTTTTCTTCCTTTTCGCTACAATGTGCAGGATGGATTCTTGCGGAGGAAACGCAGGATTCGTCCCGAAGCCATTCCAGATTTGGAGAAAGAACTGCTTCATCCGGTAATTGTCCATTACACAGGAGGAAAGAAACCATGGCAATACAAGTCCCAGCACCCTTATAAAGGATTGTATTTTCATTATCTTGACATGACTCCATGGAAAGGGGAACGGCCGGACGTACCTTTTTTATATAAAGTGAAGCGAATGGTTGACAGATTGCTTTATGCGCTTCAATTGGCTAAACCGAAATATAGAAAATATGTATGCAACGAGATCTGATATCAATCGTAACGGTTTGTTTTAATGTGGAAAAGACACTTGCCCGGACGATGGAAAGTGTGTTGGAACAGACATACCGTCCCTTGGAATATATTTTGATTGACGGTAAGTCAACGGATAAGACTGTTGATGTAATATTGTCAATTGAGCCTTTATTTAGAGAGAAAGGTATCAAATTGCGTTGGCTGTCAGAAGCTGACAAGGGGATATTTGATGCTATGAACAAAGGAGTCTGTTTGTCTTCCGGGAGATGGGTTAATTTTATGAATGCAGGGGACATTTTTGTGGATGGAGAGGCAATAGCCCGTTTATTTGCTGCTGAGATCCATCCAAATACGAAAGTTGTGTATGGTGACACTTTGCGTCAGAAATCCTATGCGATTGTTCCGGCTAAAGGAAATATACCTGAAGTAACTCCAAAGCTTATGCCGGCATGTCATCAGTCGATGTTTGCAGATACGGAGGAAATGAAAGCTCATCCGTTTGATCTCTCTTATCGCCTGGCTGCTGATTATCATTTTATTTACAACTTATATCAAAGAGGAGGGCGGATGCAATATATTCCGGTAGACGTTTCGCTGTGCGAAGCGATAGAAGGAGTGTCCTCTGTGCATAAATTGGATGTGAAGCGTGAGTGCGCACGCATTCGGGGGATTGATCATACGTTGAAATGGAAACTGTCGCTCTTGAATAAAACTATCTCATATGCAGTCAAGCATTTGGCAGATAGCATTGTTCCTTCCTCTTTATTAATGAAGATAAAACGTAAAAATAGACAGCGATTAGAACGTAATGCTTAGAATATAATGGATTTTAAATCGATAATACGTGCCGTAAAGAATCTATTTCGTCTGAACAAAGATAGATATGTATATAGAAACCAGAATAATAGGAAATGGGCATATATTTCTTATATACCGCGAGTATATTATAAGAAAAGAAATTCTTTGTGGTTTGATAAACACCAAAACAGGAAAGAGGCTCTAATTATAGGAGAGGTCTTTAAGCGTTTGGGCTATAATTATGTAATGGCTACATATAATAAGACAATAGAATGTGATTATCGTAAATACGATATTATTTTTGGGGAGGGCCCTTGCTTTTCTATCATGTCAAAACGTAATAGATATGCGTTGAAAATTTATTATGCTACTACTGCATATCCAGAGTATCAGAACAAGATGGTTAGGTTGCGTACAGATGATTTTAACTGCAGCCATAATGCACATTTGACTTATTCTCGTTTAGCAGAAGCTTCTATAGATGGCTTTTCCATTGATAAGATCTTGCAAATAGGGTCTAAGGTGACTGTTGGGACATATCCAGTTGAACTTCAAGATAAGATAACGCTAATAAATCAGTCTTCTAATTTGTCTTATACGGTAGATCCTAGAACAAAACTGCAATCGTATGATCGTACTCAGTTTGTTTGGATGGGAAGTACTGGAAGCTTGTTGAAAGGATTGGATATTGTGCTTGATTTTTTTATGTTACATCCAGAATATCATTTGCATGTGATTGGAACGATGGATACTGATTTTGGAGAGTACTATTTACCCTTATTAAAGAGTGCGACAAATATAACGTTATGGGGATTCCAGCAAGTAGGTTCGAATCGTTTCATTAATATTTTGGGAAATGTCACTTTTTGTATTTATCCGTCTGCGAGTGAAGGTGGTTGCCCGGGTGCTGTAATCGCATTGATGAAGATGGGAATAATACCATTGGTTTCTTCTATAGCCTCTTTTGAAGGCATAAATTCTTGTGGGTTGGTTTTGGATGGGATATCGGTTTCATCTGTTTCTTTAGCAGTTGAATGGTCACAGAAACTTTCTGATAATGAAATAGAAGAACGCATTCAGCGATGCATTTCTTTGGCTGGGAATAGGTGGAATCTAATGAATTTTGAGAAAGAGTTTGAGTCTTATATGAAGAGTGTCATTGCTTCG
Source organism: Candidatus Phocaeicola faecipullorum (assembly GCA_018884025.1). Taxonomy (GTDB): domain Bacteria; phylum Bacteroidota; class Bacteroidia; order Bacteroidales; family Bacteroidaceae; genus Phocaeicola; species Phocaeicola faecipullorum. The sequence continues at coordinate 256 of JAHLFB010000095.1, read as the reverse complement.
TTATAACTGTCTGCATTTATCCATTTTTTTGAGTCTGGGTAAATGATTTATACTTGTTTATCCGTTTCATATACCTGCAATCTTTCTCGCTTCCGTTCGATTTGAATTCCAGGTATTCCGGAATATTTTTGCCGTTATCGATAATGGATGTGCCCGACGCGTTCTTTACAATGTCTAATGAATCATACAGTTCTCCGCTGGGGAAACGGTAGGCATTGACGCTTAATGTGTCGCCGTGCGCACGGACATATTGGTA
>JAHLFB010000094.1 GCA_018884025.1 Candidatus Phocaeicola faecipullorum | reverse complement strand
ATAAGGAGTGATTCTTTAGTCATAATTAAAAGTAGTGAGACACTTCTAATTTACTAATAATCATCAAATTATGCAATACTTTTTCTCTTTATTTTCAGCTGTTTGGCATATATTTTCATCACTTTCCTTATTCTTAACGATTCATTCTTGACAGTATTTCAATGATCTCTTTAATATAATTCTGAACCGGCTAACACCGATTCTATTGTTTAATTTTAATTTCTCGGTAAAAATTTACCGAAGTATTGTAAAAAGAAACGTTTTCTTTATTCTGTCGGTATAGAATCCCGAGTTTTTTTATCTAAATTTGCATTCTATTCAACTAAAATTGTACATGGGTTTAAATATAATAAATTGAGACAATGAAAAAAAATAATACTACTATTATCAGCTCTTATACAAAGTACTACTTTGTTCGCACAATATCAGGTTAAGGGGAGTGTTACCGATTCTATTGGAACCCCCTTGGATGCGGCAGTAGTGGTGCTTATGGATGCTGACAACGGGAATATCGTACATCAGGGCATTACTTCTGCAAACGGAAGCTATAATCTGGATGGTGCCGGAAATCTGCAAGTCTATGTTAGCAGTCTTGGATACAGACAACACGTAAGCACTCCGTTTATTGTAAAATCGGATACTCTGCTGCCACCAATAAAACTGTATTCAGAAAATTTTTTATTAGAAGATGTAGTGGTTATAGGAGAAAAACAATCGCCATCCGTAAAAATAGAAAAAGGGAAGATGATTTTTACTCCCCAAAACAGCAGCATCATAGCCGGAAGTACCGCTCTTGAAGTTCTGAAAAAAACTCCGGGAGTATTCGTAGATGGGGAGAACAACATCAGTATCGGTGGCAAAAACAGTGTACTGGTAGTCCTTAACGGCAAACAGACATATATGCAGAAGGATGAACTTATAACACTTCTGAAAGCTACCCCATCATCTTCTGTTTCTTCTATTGAAGTGATGCATAACCCATCGGCACAATATGATGCGGAGGGTTCAGGGGGGATCATAAACATTAATATGGATAGAAAGAAATTCGAAGGCTTCTTCTTTTCTCTGAACAACGGTGTTTCATATTGGAAAAATCTGAGAGAGAATACGGAGCTTTCTTTCAGCTATACAAAAAACAGATTCAGCTTGTCGGGAAACTATAACCATGCTTTCGGATATTACAATATGGACTATGGTATGCACCGCATTCAAGAAGGGAAAGATTATTACAGTCCCACACAAGACACAGACAAGCGCAAGACAATATCTGGCAATCTGAATATGGAATACACCTTGAATGACAAGCATTTGATTGGTGCAAGAATTGATGCAAATACTCTGTTCGGACCCGGACAGACTAACACGGTCACTGAAATAAGGGATGCAAATACAAAGGAACTGGAACAGATTCTTTATGCAAGTAATGACTATTATACTCAGAAAGGAAACAGGTATGGCGGAAATCTTTACTATATAGCAACACCCAAAGAAGGAGTCAGCTATAACTTGGATTTTAACTATGCTTGGTTTGACGGAGGTTCAGGCAACTGGCAACCCAATAAATATGTATCGCCTGATGGCTCTGTGCTACAGGATAATCTGTATAAGTCCGTAAACAGCAGGGATATAAACATCTATGCCGTATCATACGACCAAAAACATCCCTTATGGAACGGAGAGTTAAAATCAGGCCTGAAGTTTTCATCTGTCAATGCAGATAACGGATATCAGTTCTATAATGTAGATAACGGTCAAGAAACAATAGACAAATCACAGTCAAACGACTTCAGATACAAAGAGCAGATTCTAGCCGGATATATTTTGTATTCACATTCGCTGGGCGATAGAATCAGTATGGAAGCCGGACTGCGTGGAGAATACACTTTTTCTGACGGTCTACTGCACACTATTGACGGAGACGGAGACGAAAACAACAAAAAAAACTATTTCAACCTGTTCCCTACATTCAATCTGAACTATCAGATAAACGACAGTCATGCACTGACTCTAAGCTATGCAAGCCGCATAGACCGTCCTGCATATCAAGACCTTAATCCCTTTGAGTATCTGCTTGATGAATTGTCCTATTGGAAAGGTAATCCGTTTTTAACGCCTCAGAAAACCCACAAGGTAGCTTTGACTTACTCACATAACCGCACAGCGATCACTGCATCTTATTCATACATGAAGGATTACAAGGCTCAGATAACGGATACACTTTCGGTCAATAAGGTAATTATGACACCAAGAAACATCGGAAAGCAGCAGCGGGCTTCCGTTACCTTGTATCAAGGTATAAGCATTGCACGCTGGTGGGAAATAAACCTTAATCTGATAGGATATTATGTAAAGAATGACATAGCGTTTGATCAGTACAGAAAGTTCAATCTTGATGGTTTTGCTGGTATATTCTCCATACAGAACACGGTAAGACTGCCTTGGCAGATACAGATGGAGTTGAACGGTTCGTATATAACAAAGAGGCTCGGAGCTTCAAATGAATATATAGATCCTTCAGGATATGTCGATATAGGCTTCAGCAAGAGTTTTGCAAATAAAAGATGGACAGTCAATCTTGCCATGAGTGATATATTCTGGACAAGCAGATGGGATAATTACAGTTCGTTCAGCGGTTTTCAGTTATGGAACTGGGGTAAAAGCGAGTCCCGACAGATTAAGCTGAATATAACTTACAGATTCGGACGTGAAAAAAACAGCAAGCATAGCAGTAATTTTGATGAATTGAACAGATTGTAATTCCACCTGCCGTCTGTCGAAGAATCCGGTGTATGCTTTCAGGAACATGAGGGCGATCTTTGCCGAAGGGCTGAAAATGTTCCTGCGCCCCAGACATTGCTCGGACAGGCCAAATTCTTTCGCCATATCCTCGAACGGAAACACGGAATGAAGCCTGCCAAGCTCGCTCTCATTAAAACTCTTAAAGTATTTTTCCAAAACATCAAATTCTGTAAAGCCCAAAGTAGAGTGATTACCCTTGGAATGAATAAAACAGTAGCTACCCACACCTCTCGATATATATCTTTATATGGGATATACCAGATGATGCGGGTGCCATTGAGTTATCTCCATTCCAAAAATTAAAGTTGCGAAGTTTAATCTAAGAAGATAATCTCAATAACATCTTTCGAATATTTATGTCCTCCCTCAGCAGCCCAACTCCATGAGTTCGAAGGATTACAGCAAAAATGTAGTGAAGTTCTGAAGAAAAATCAATATCTTTGTAGAGAATAAATCGGAATATAAATGGAAACTATATTAAGAAATTTCGAAGTATCTATCCCTGAGGAGTTTACGGATACACTACGGGCTTTTGTGAAGGCACTGAAGGGGAGCATCAAAGCTGAGAAAAAGTGTGCACTGGACAAGGCTTTGGAAGACATTGAGGCTGGACGCATTCAGGAATATCCTGATTTTGAATCTTTTAAAAAGGAAATGCTGGAGCTATGAGATATACCATTTCTACGACAAATGGGTTTAAACAGGACGTAAAGCGTTGTAAGAAAAGAGGACTGAATATCAATATCTTTACAGAGAAAAATAAGGGAGAAAAGAGAGGGTAAAAAAGGAAAGACGAATTACAAAAAAGAAGCTATTAAATACAAATCCCCCCAACACAAAAAAACTCCCATAACCCACAAGGATTACAGGAGTTTATATAGTCGAAGTCGATTAAATTACTTCTTCATTGCCTCTTCGATAGCCACTGCAACTGCAACGGTTGCAC
>JAHLFB010000093.1 GCA_018884025.1 Candidatus Phocaeicola faecipullorum | reverse complement strand
GTAATCTCCAGGCTCTCCGTATTGACCGGTTCCTTATAGACAGAATCGGCCATGAACCCGCTTTCCAGCTCCACCTCCGACATTTCGGTCTGTGGAGCGATGTACTTCTTTTTCATAAGCATTATTTTATAATTGTGATTAAATATTAGATTTCTCCTTTCTGCCGTGGAGGGTCTCCAACCATCCGGACGGCAACAAATTGTGATTGTCTTTCTTGCCTTTTTCTCTCCTATCCGTTTCTCAGTCGTTTAAATAGTGTGTATATCTCGTTTAAATCCATGTGTAATCGTTATAAGGCAATGTGCGACCGCACATAATTTTTTCCTTGCCTGTGATTCCCTTTTCTTGATAAAAAGGAACAGAAGAAATCCCTGTGCATATCCTCACGGACGTGCACAAGGGCTTCCCCGATCTGTTCAGGACCGGGAAAAGAAAAAAACGTATAAAAAAGAAATAAATCCGATAGATGATATAAGGTTGCCCTCAAACAGGAGACTATCCGATAAAGGATATACCCTTAAATCCTGCCTGCATCACCAAAAGATTAATATACAGGCAGTTATAGCAAAGTTTCCCAAATATAACGGTCCTAGTGGACCGTTCCGGAAATCCCCCTCCGTGTCTTAAAGACAAGCTGTCGGGCATATTTTGTGCGTACCGTCTCCTCGTATGAGACAGTAACACATGCATATCATTGGAAAACTGATGTATAGATGATGAAAGCCGCGGCTTCTGGTCAACAATTGAAATTTTTTTGGCAGCCCACGATAAAAAAGATATCGAAATGGTATCTATATGAATTAATTCATTATCTTTGCCTCCGGTATCGTCTCATACGAGGAGATGGTACGCACAAAATATGCCCGACAGCTTGTCTTTAAGACACGGAGGGGGATTTCCGGAACGGTTCACTAGGACTGTTATATTTGGGATACTTTGCTATAACTACCTGTATATTAACCTTTTGGTGATGCAGGCAGGATTTAAGGGTATATCCTCTATCGGATAGTTCCTTTGCTTGAGGGAAACCTTATATCATCTATCGGATTTATTTCTTTTTTATACGTTTTTTCTTTTCCCGGTCCTGAACAGATCGGGGAAGCCCTTGTGCACGTCCGTGAGGATATGTACAGGGATTTCTTCTGTTCCTTTTCATCAAAAAAAAAGAAATCACAGGCAAGGAAAAAAATTATGTGCGGTAGGGGAAATGATGCGCACATTGCCTTATAAGATCACACATGGATTTAAACGAGATATATACACCATTTAAACGACTGAAAAACGGATAGGAGAGAAAAAGGCAAGAAAGACAATCACAATTTGTTGCCGTCCGGATGGTTGGGAACCGTCCACGGCAGAAAGGGGAATCTAATATTTAATCACAATTATAAAATAATGCGTATGAAAAAAAAGTACATCGCTCCACAGACCGAAATGTCGGAGGTGGAGCTGGAAAGTGGGTTCATGAAAGGCTCGATCGTTGACCAAGATGCATTGGATCAGGCTACGATTTCTATTGAAGAGCAGGAAGTCGGTGCGGAAAGTGACTATTTTAACAATCATTCCACTTGGGATTATTAAAGAAAGGAGAAAGAAAAATGAAGAAAAATATATTTATAGCCGGCGCATTCGCAATCGTATTGGCTGGATGTCAAGATGATAATATTGGCAGGAATGGAGAGCCAGCTTCAGCTGGTGATGAAGTGCTGTTTTCTGTAGAACATGCTGACTTCGATTTTAATGAAAGTAGTGGGTCACGCACAATATATGGGGAAAGAAATGGCAATTCTTATCCTATTTATTGGGTAAATGGTGATAAAATCGGTATCTTTTGTCCTCAAGGTTCTTCTTCTGACAATACGAGCCAATTTGATTATCAGGTGATGGTGGAAAATGAAGAATCAACTGTCGGAACTCTGGCTAAAGTGAATCCGGGAGAGAACGGTTTGCAATGGGGAGATGGTGATGAACATGATTTTTATGCAATCTATCCTGCCAGTGCATCAGAGGGTGGAATTTCCGCAACGGAAGTAAAATGTAATATTCCTTTGTCGCAAGATCCGTTACGTATAGAATATGATGCGGAAACTGGTACATATATGGCTTATCCAAACATGAACTATGCCTATATGTATGCTCATCAGCAGGTTAGCAGATTAAATCAGGGTAACCAGCCAATCAGTTTAAATTTTAAGCCTTTGGTTACCGTGCTTGAAATTACCGTTAACGGGCCATCTTCTACTCCTGAGGGTGGAGACTGGCAAATCTCACAGATTAATGTACGTTCCAACGAAAACATTACAGGCGATTTTAAACTGACTGTTACTGATGATCCGGAGGACCTTGATGATGGAAAGTGTACTTCTGTTGCGAATGGGACAGTAAGTAATCTACTTTCGATTAATACATACTATAATGGTGAGCCTGTAACATTGAAAGCCGGAGAAAAGCTCGTTGTTAAGGCATTCATGTTGCCTTACGCTAATCCGGACGCAAGTACAACTACCGTAACGGTGACTCTTGGAACCGGTAGTGTGACTAAGACTTTGAGTACAGCAGATATTCAGTCGGGAAAAATTAATATTACTTCTTTACCCGCATTGCCTATGGCACTTGAGACGAATACATATTATTGGATGTCTGCCATGGATTCACGCACTTATGTTTCTCAGTTGTCTATTCCAGGTTCGCATAATTCTTACAGTTTCGATGAAGATTTACAGAGAGGAGAGAATACCCAGATGACTGCTTTTCAAACGATGAGCATTGAAGATCAGTTTGCAATGGGAGCGAGGGCTTTTTCTTTTATGGTTGGATTTGATAGAAATGAAGCACTGGAAGCGGTGAAATATAATAGTAGTATTGGCTCTCGTTATTCAAATTGGAATAACGACTACAAGATGTATGTTTATGATGGTGGTAATCAAGGAGATAACTTTGAGACCGCACTGGACAATTATGTGAGCATGTTGCAGGAAGCGGTTAACGATTATCCTGTAAAAGGCAGAACTTGTTTGGATTTTATTGTGCTGAATATTGATTACAAACAGATTACATCTAGTGGTGTGGATAGTAGAGACAAATATACGGAAGTAAGACGTTGGATAAGGGAGGTTGATAGAATATTGAATCAATCCAAGTATCAAGGGATATTTGTTACAGATGTGAATTCTAAAACTACTTTGAAGGATTTGGCCGGAAAAATAGTCGTATTTGTCAATTATCAGGCACCGACATTCCCTGTATCTGAAGGAGCATGCAAAGAAGGTTGGGGAGGATATGGAGAACAATATGAGGGTTATACATATGTTCCTTCTTCTTCCAATCAGTACATATTGACACGTCGGGTATATAATGAGAGCGGTGAGGAATTGACTGATTCATTTTGGAATCTTAATGACCGTGACATTACTTATCCTTATTATCTTACTCCGGAAGGTACGGCAACAGGCTTGCAAGTATGGAAACAGACTCTGCAACGTTTGGATAACCCAAGTCTTAGCAGTTATCCTTATTATGATGACTATTCTGGACGAATATCGACAAAGGTTAATATTACCAAATCTTTTTTCCAGACCGCAATCACAAATAATACTCAGGAGGGAGATGCCGGTTTGAATCAGTGGTATGTAAATGACCTGGGAGGATTCTGTGTTGTAAATGAGTCTGGCAGTTATAATCCAGATAATGGTGATAGTGGAAATACTGTATTGGCAGCTCATGAAGTCAATAGTGAGATTTATAATTATTTGATTGATCCGGATAATAATTCAGGTCCGTTGGGGGTAGTCCTGATGAATTTCTTTGGTGTAGAACGGATGGACGATGAGAGCGCATCAAATCTGAACATATATGGCGAGTGGTTGTCTCGTACCATTATTGAGAATAATTATAATTTCTTCTTGAAGAGAGCAGAGTAAATTCCAGAATCCTATGATGTCCTTACTCGCACATCATCTAATGGATGGGATGAGTAATTCTGGAAGGATTTGATTCATTGGACGCTTTTTGGGGAAAAACGGAGTTACCCTGATGTTTCCGGAAAGTCATCGTATAGTCCTACAGGAAAGTCCGGCCACAGGCGACAGAGATTCTTCGCTCCGCTCAGAATGACAGGCAACTATTCCGACAGACCGCCCTTGAAAGTCTGTCGTTGTTTCGTAATCAAAAAAATTAACTCATAATTCTTATGAACAAGAAATGTTTTCTTGCGGCTGCCGTACTGGCGGTCGCGGGACCGGTGTGCGCGCAGGACGCCAACACCGTGAAC
>JAHLFB010000092.1 GCA_018884025.1 Candidatus Phocaeicola faecipullorum | reverse complement strand
TGTCTGGGGTGTTTTTCATATTTCGTATTGGTAAACTACGCCGATATTCCTATACGCTCACGCGAACAGTTGATTACATTCAAGGCCTTTTCTACCGTAGCATTCATATTTTGCGGCATCGGTCTCAGCATACGGCTTGTGTATGGAAAAATGATGTCATTTTACCAGTACTTTCTGGAAGACAAAAGAGCATTATCTATAGCGATGATAATATGTGCCATTATTCTTCTGGCTGTAAACTACCTTATGCTTGTCACATCCAAATATATGGTAGGAGTCACTAATCCGTTTAATCTGCAACAAAACGGCATCACAATTATTCTTGGAGTATGGCTAATCGAGATAATAATAGTGGGACAGTTTATGCAGAACAAGTTTTATGCAGACCTTGTAAGACTATACCGGCGCGCGGAAGAACTTGAGAAAGCAAATGCCCAGGCCAAATATCAGGCACTACAGAGTCAGCTGAACCCTCATTTTCTTTTCAACAATCTGAATACACTTATATCCGAAATAGAATATTCGCCAGAGAATGCTATTGAGTTTACAAGAAACCTTGCCGATACATACAGATATATCCTCATAAGCCAAAGCAAGAATACTGTAAAACTGAGCGAGGAACTTGAGTTTATAGACAAATACATACAACTGCACAAAGTCAGACTTGGCGACTGTATAGATATTGAAAATAAACTTGACGAAAACATCTCAGACACATCTGTTCCGCCACTTACCATGCAGCTGCTTATCGAAAACGTAATAAAGCACAATGTAATAAGTATGAGCAAACCTATGAAGATAAGCATTTACAGTGAGAGCAACGGTAATTTATCATTTATATGCATATCAAATCCTATGAGGAAAAAACAGAATGCAGCCTCATCAGGAAAAGGTCTTGAAAACCTTTTGCAACGTTACCGCATGATTTGCGGAAAAGATATTATTATAGAAGATGAAAACAACATTTTTACAGTAAAACTACCTTTGATATATGAGTAAAATCAGAGCCGTTATTATAGAAGACGAAATTCCTGCAGCACGTCTGCTGAACAAGATGGTGAGCGAACTGCGTCCTGAATGGGAAATCACTGTATTGCCCGGAATGATAGAAGATGCAGTGGAATGGTTTGCGGTCAATCCGCATCCGGACATTATCTTCCTCGACATACAGCTTAACGACGGCATTTCATTCCTGTTCATAGAGCAGGCCAAGCCCAAAAGCATGATTATTTTCACAACAGCATACGACGAATATGCTGTACGTGCATTCAGCGTGAACAGCATTGACTATCTGCTGAAACCTATACACAAGGAAAGACTGAATGATGCCATAGAAAAGTTCGAACGTTTCTACATGGCAGACAATGGGGCTAAATATCATTACGAAGGCATTGAGCAACTGTTGAAAACCTTTACCGGCAAGCAGGAGAAGCAATACCGCACAAGATTCCTCATATCATCACCCAAACGCTTCTACACCATTATGGTGTCTGATATAGCTTACTTCTATTCGGAGGATAAAACCACATTCGCAATAACCAACGACAGGAAAAGGCATCTCATAGACTATCCGCTCACGAAACTGGAAGAGCAGCTTGACCCGAAGCAGTTCATGCGCGTAAACAGGCAGTTCATACTGTCTGCCGGATGCATAAGGAACGTACAGAACTATTTCAACGGGAAGATGACAGTAAGCGTATCACCGGAGTTTGAAGGCTCAATACAGATAAGCCGCGAGAAAGTTACTGCAATAAAAATGTGGTTGGCTGAGGAAATATAATATTAAACTATATCTTTGCAACCGTAAAAAACAATAAACTAAAAGTTATGATTTGGAATATCTTTATATTGGTTGCAGGCCTGGCATTGATATTGGTTGGAGCCAACGCACTGACAGACGGAGCCGCATCTGTGGCTAAACGGTTTAAAATATCCGACCTTGTAATCGGTCTTACTATCGTAGCATTCGGTACATCAGCACCTGAGTTGGTAATAAGCCTCCTGTCTTCAATACAGGGCAGCGCGGAAATGGCGATAGGTAATGTTGTGGGTAGTAATATCTTCAACGTACTTATGATTATAGGCTGTACGGCTATGGTACTCCCGATACAGGTGGGACAAGGCACAATGAGCAAGGAGATACCTTTGGTTATTCTTTCTTCGTTCGTACTTGCCTTTATGGCTAATGATATCTGGCTTGACGGTGGAAGCAGCAATGTAATAGGCCGTGCCGACGGACTTGTACTGTTGGCTTTCTTCCTTATATTCATGCGCTACACATTCTCAATAGCCCGCAATCAGGAGGGAGAATCAGAAGAACAGAAAATAGCTGAAATGCCGGTATGGCGTTCTTCGGTCTATATCCTTGGCGGACTGGCAGGACTGATTTTCGGAGGACAATGGTTTGTAGAAGGCGCAAGCGGTATAGCTTCATCACTTGGAGTAAGCGACTCCATTATAGGTCTGACACTCGTAGCCGGAGGTACATCACTGCCTGAGCTTGCCACTTCAGTGACAGCCGCTCTGAAGAAAAATCCGGGAATAGCCATAGGAAACGTAATAGGAAGCAACCTGTTCAATCTGTTCTTCGTATTGGGATGCAGTGCTTCGGTATCGCCACTACCTATGGGAAATATCAACAACATTGACATTATGGTACTTGTACTGTCTTCTGTACTGTTCTGGCTGGTAGGCTGGTTCTTCAAGAAGCGTACTATTACGAGAATCGAAGGTGCCTTACTTGTGATTTGTTATATAGCTTACACAACATATCTTATCATGCAGCAACAGGCATAAACAGACATATATATAAAGAGAAACGTCCGGAGCGATAAATACTTTATCATCCGGACGTTTTTCAGTTATATACTAATTCAAGAATTATTCGGCAAAACGTTTAGCCTGTTCTGCGATAAGTTCTACATCATCAAAATAATTGATCTTCATTGCCTTGCGGACTTCATCCATTGTCTGTGCAGCAGTTTCGCGTGCCACTTCACAACCTTTCTTCAACATTTCGTAAACAGACGGGATATCTTTTTCGAACTCACTGCGGCGTTCACGGATAGGACTAAGTTCTTCCTGCATGATGGCAGCAAGGAACTTCTTAACCTTCATATCGCCAAGACCGCCACGTGTATAGTGAGCCTTTAATTCGTCGAGGTTTGGATAATCCGGCAAGTAACGTCCGAAATGTTCAGGACGGCAGAATGCGTCAAGATATGTAAACACACAGTTGCCTTCCAGTTTTCCCGGATCGCTAACCTTGATGTGTGTCGGATCGGTGTACATACTCTTTACCTTCTTTTCCACTTCATCAGCAGAATCTGACAGATATATGCAGTTTCCAAGTGACTTACTCATCTTAGCCTTTCCGTCTGTTCCCGGAAGACGAAGACATGCTGCATTGTCTGGAAGCAGGATTTCAGGTTCTACCAGTGTTTCACCGTAAATATGGTTGAAACGGCGGACAATTTCGCGTGTCTGTTCTATCATAGGTTCCTGGTCTTCACCCACTGGCACTGTAGTAGCCTTGAATGCAGCGATATCGGCAGCCTGGCTGATAGGATATGTAAAGAAACCTACAGGGATACTAGTTTCGAAGTTACGCATCTGAATTTCAGTCTTCACTGTAGGATTACGCTGAAGACGTGACACAGTGACAAGATCCATGAAATAGAAACTCAACTCGCAAAGTTCCGGTATCTGTGACTGAATAAAGATAGTAGATTTGTTTGGATCAAGACCTACAGCAAGGTAGTCAAGAGCCACCTCAATAACATTCTGACGAACTTTTTCAGGATTGTCTATGTTGTCTGTCAAAGCCTGTCCATCAGCTTCGAAAACGAATATCTTATCAAACTTTCCAGAGTTCTGGAGTTCTACACGACGACGCAGAGAACCCACATAATGACCTATATGAAGCTTACCGGTTGGACGGTCGCCGGTCAGTATAATTTTTTCTTTTGCCATATATTAATTTATTAATAATTTCGATTTGCCGCAAAAATACAAAATAAAGAAGTATGAATGAAGAAATCTATTATATTTATCATTATTCATGATACAATGTTTGAATCGTCTGAATCATAAATTTCTACTGAATAATGATGACATAAGATTTTATCCACTTTTAAGAAAGTCCATCAATTTGTTAATAGAGTCATGTCACAGTCATATAAACAACAGAGGTTTATTACTTTTTTATTTTTATTTTCTTGTTTATTCGATAATAACGCATACCTTTGTTTATACAGAAACAAAATAGACAAAATGATGAAAGTAGGATTATTTATTCCCTGTTATATCAATGCTGTTTATCCCGAAGTTGGAGTTGCTTCGTATAAGCTTCTTAAAAGCTTGGGGGTAGATGTTGACTATCCGTTAGACCAGACCTGCTGCGGACAGCCTATGGCGAATGCAGGGTTCGAAAACGAATCGAAGGAATTAGCCAAGCGATTCGATAAATTATTTGAAAGCTATGATTATATAGTCGGTCCTTCTGCCAGTTGTGTAGTATTCGTGCGCGATCATTATGGCAATCTGCTGGAAGGAGAAAAACATCGTTGTGCCAGCGAAGGCAAGATATACGATATCTGCGAGTTTATTCACGATATAGTGAAACCGTCTTCCCTTCAGGCTTCATTCCCTCATAAAGTAAGCATTCAGAACAGTTGTCATGGGGTACGTCTGATGAAACTTTCTTCTCCAAGCGAATTGAACATACCTTATTATAATAAGCTGCGCGATTTGCTGTCGTTGGTGAAGGATATCACAATTGTAGAGCCAGAACGTCCCGACGAGTGTTGTGGCTTTGGCGGTATGTTTGCCGTTGAGGAACACGATGTATCAGGGCAAATGGGGCGTGATAAAGTAAAACGTCACATGGCTACGGGAGCCGAATATATCGTAGGAGCCGACGGTTCTTGCCTGATGCATCAGAACGGTATTATCTCGCGTGATAAACTTCCTATAAAGACCATTCATATTGTTCAAGTATTAGCTGCAGGATTATGAGTACAAAACATTCAAAAGCTGCCGGAAAGTTTCTGGAGAATAAAGGACTGGCAGCATGGCACGATGAAACATTGTGGATGGTTCGTGCCAAACGTGATAAAGTAAGCAAAGAGGTTCCTGAATGGGAACATCTGCGTGATATGGCATCTGCTATAAAGATGTATAGCAACAGTCATCTGGAGCAGTTGCTGATGGAGTTTGAAAAAAATGCCTTAGCCAACGGAGCTCATGTTTATTGGGCAAAAGATGCCGATGAGTATTGTTCCATTGTCTATAATATACTGAACGGACATCAGGTGAAGCATTTTATCAAAAGCAAATCAATGCTGGCAGAGGAATGTGGACTGAATGAATTTCTTGAAAATAAAGGTATAGAGGTCGTAGAAAGCGATTTGGGAGAACGCATTCTCCAGCTGATGCATAAACGTCCGAGTCATATCGTACTTCCTGCTATCCATGTTAAGAAAGAAGAAATCGGAGAGTTGTTCGTCCGTGAGATGGGAACAGAGCCCGGCAATAATGATCAGACTTATCTTACCCATGCTGCACGTAAAAACCTGCGCCGTAAGTTTATCGAAGCCGAAGCAGCTATGACAGGAGCTAATTTTGCTGTTGCTTCAACAGGAGAATGTGTCGTTTGTACAAACGAAGGTAATGCCGATATGGGAACATCACAGCCCAAACTTCAGATAACAGCGTTCGGTATGGAGAAAATTGTACCGGACCGTGATGCACTGGGTGTATTTACACGTCTGCTTGCCCGTTCAGGTACCGGACAGCCTATCACAACCTATACATCTCATTATCGTAAACCTCGCAAGGGAGGAGAGTTGCATATCATCATTGTAGATAATGGCCGAAGCCGTATTTTGGCCGATCAGGAACATGTCAAAACATTGAACTGTCTTCGCTGTGGAGCATGTATGAATACATGTCCTGTATATCGCCGTTCGGGAGGTTACTCATACACTTACTTTATCCCCGGTCCTATAGGTATCAATCTGGGTATGCTGAAAGCACCTCTTCATTACTATGATAACGTATCGGCATGTTCTTTGTGCTATTCATGTCAGAACGTGTGTCCTGCAAAGGTAGATCTGGCAGATCAGATTTATCACTGGAGACAGCAACTACATACACTAGGGGTAGCCAGCTCTTCCAAGAAACTGATGTCAGGTGGTATGAAATTCCTTATGTCGCGTCCGGCATTATTCAATTTCGCTTTAAAAAATGCTCCGATTGTAAACTCATTGCCTCGAGGCATGATATACAACGACTTGAATGATTGGGGTAAAGAACGTGAAATACCAGAATTTGCCAAAGAGAGTTTCAACGAAATGTGGAAAAAGAATAAAGTGAAATAAGTATGAGTAGCAGAGAAGACATATTGCAAAGCATACGCCGCAATACCAGAGTGCGTTATGAAAAGCCAGATTTGTCCGGTTTAGAGCATGAAGCTCTTACGTACGAAGATAAACTTTCGAAGTTTTGTGAGATTCTAAAACAGGTAGGCGGACAGGCTGTAATACTGAAAGATAAGGAAAATGTCAATGACGTGATAAAGACTGCATATCCTGAAGCCAAACGCATTGCTTCAACAATAAAGGAAATAAAGACAGGAAATACAATACAGCCTATTACTTGCAGCACTTTTCATCCGGACGATGTAGAGAAACCGGGAGACCTGGATGGTACTGATGTGGCAATTGTAGAAGGACATATAGGAGTCTGTGAGAATGGAGCTGTATGGTTGACACAAGATGTGGAACAACGTGCCGTATATTTTATATCCGAAGCGCTTGTAATTATACTCGACAGGAACAATCTGGTAAATAACATGCACGAGGCTTATAAGCAAATCGATACAGGCGAATATGGCTATGGCGTATTCATTTCCGGCCCTTCAAAGACAGCCGATATCGAACAAGCGCTTGTTATGGGAGCACACGGAGCCCGCAGCGTTACGGTAATTCTGATTTGACAGTTCTTTTTTATACGAATAAAAGCTTGCCCTATTCACGTAGAGCAAGCTTTTTTATTGGCATGCCCGGTATATATATTATCCTGTCAACCCTTTAAAAACCCGTTTATGCAAAATATTGTTTATCCAACTGATGGATGAATTGTTTAAAGGCAGACAAATACTTTGTTTTCTTCGAAATAATTGTTTTCTTTGCATATATTGCAAAAAATGAGACGACTATACATAAACAACCTTAAATAAAAACAAACATTTTATGAAGCAGAAATTCAAAAAAGTGCTTGTCCTTGGATCAGGAGCCCTGAAAATTGGTCAAGCAGGTGAATTCGACTATTCAGGTTCACAGGCTCTTAAAGCTTTACGTGAAGAAGGAATCAAGTCTGTTCTTATTAATCCAAACATTGCCACCATTCAGACTTCGGAAGGTATAGCAGACCAAGTATATTTCTTGCCTGTTAATACATACTTCGTTACTGAAATCATCAAGAAAGAAAGACCTGACGGTATTCTTCTTGCTTTCGGCGGTCAGACTGCATTGAACTGTGGTACTGAACTTTATCAGCAGGGTATTCTCAAGGAATATGGAGTTGAAGTTCTGGGTACATCTGTAGAAGCTATCATGTACACTGAAGACCGTGACCTCTTCGTTAAGAAACTTAACGAGATAGAGATGAAGACTCCTGTAAGCCAGGCAGTGGAAAACATGAAAGATGCCCTTGATGCTGCACGCAGAATAGGTTATCCGGTAATGATCCGTTCGGCATACGCACTTGGTGGTTTGGGTAGCGGCATATGCCCTAACGAAGAAAAATTTATCGAACTGGCAGAAAGTGCATTCACATTCTCTCCTCAGATTTTGGTGGAAGAATCTTTGAAAGGATGGAAAGAAATTGAATTTGAGGTTATCCGCGATGCAAACGACCACTGCTTCACTGTTGCCAGCATGGAGAACTTCGACCCTCTGGGTATCCATACCGGTGAGTCTATCGTTGTTGCTCCTACTTGTTCACTTACTGAAGAACAGGTTACAATGCTTCAGGATTTATCAAAGAAATGTATCCGTCACCTTGGTATCGTTGGTGAATGTAATATCCAGTACGCTTTCAATGCCGAGACAAACGACTATCGTGTAATCGAAGTAAATGCACGTCTGAGCCGTTCTTCTGCTCTGGCTTCAAAAGCTACAGGTTATCCTCTTGCTTTCGTAGCTGCCAAAATCGGTTTGGGATATACTCTCGACGAAATCGGAGAAATGGGTACTCCTAACTCTGCTTACAAGGCTCCGGAACTTGACTATCTGATTTGTAAAATCCCTCGCTGGGACTTGACTAAGTTTGCAGGTGTTTCAAGACGTATCGGTTCAAGCATGAAATCTGTAGGCGAAATCATGTCTATAGGACGTACTTTCGAAGAAATCATCCAGAAAGGTCTCCGTATGATTGGTCAGGGTATGCACGGATTTGTAGGTAACGACCACACTAAGTTCGAAAATCTTGATGACGAACTTGCCAACCCGACAGACTTGCGTATCTTCGCTATTGCACAGGCTTTGGAAGAAGGCTACAGCATAGAGCGTATATTCGACCTTACTAAGATAGATCCTTGGTTTATCGGCAAACTGAAAAATATTGTTGACTACAAGGCTAAACTCCAGACATATAACTCATTGGAAGAAGTTCCTGCCGATGTATTGCGTCAGGCTAAGGTTCTTGGTTTCTCAGATTTCCAGATAGCACGCTTCGTTCTTAAACCTACAAGCGGAAATATGGAAAAAGAAAATCTGGCTGTACGCGAATACCGTAAGAAACTTGGTATCCTTCCGGCTGTTAAACGTATCAATACAGTAGCTTCAGAACATCCTGAACTGACGAACTATCTGTATATGACATATGCTGTGGAAGGTTACGACGTGAACTATTACAAGAACGAAAAATCAGTAGTGGTTCTCGGTTCGGGCGCATACAGAATCGGTTCTTCTGTAGAGTTTGACTGGTGTTCTGTAAATGCTATCCAGACAGCACGTAAGTTAGGCTACAAGTCTATCATGATTAACTACAACCCTGAAACAGTATCTACAGACTATGACATGTGCGACCGTCTGTACTTCGACGAACTTTCATTCGAACGTGTACTCGACGTTATCGACCTAGAACAGCCTCGTGGAGTTATCGTTTCTGTGGGTGGACAGATTCCTAACAACCTGGCAATGAAACTTCACCGCCAGTCAGTACCTATTCTCGGAACATCTCCTGTATCAATCGACCGTGCAGAAAACAGAAACAAATTCTCTGCAATGCTCGACCAGCTTGGTATCGACCAGCCGGCATGGCAGGAACTTACAAGTCTTGACGATGTAAAAGCATTCGTACAGAAGGTAGGTTATCCAGTTCTTGTACGTCCTTCATACGTGTTGAGTGGTGCAGCCATGAACGTATGCTACGATGAAGAAGAACTTACAAGATTCCTGCAGATGGCAAGTGAAGTATCTAAGGAATATCCGGTTGTAGTATCACAGTTCATGCAGGAAACTAAGGAAATAGAGTTCGACGCAGTGGCACGAAATGGAGAGGTCGTGGAATATGCAATCTCTGAACATGTGGAATATGCAGGTGTACACTCAGGTGACGCTACATTGGTATTCCCTGCACAGCAGATTTATTTCTCTACAGCACGTCTGATAAAGAAAATCAGCCGCCGCATCGCTAAAGAACTTAACATATCAGGTCCTTTCAATATCCAGTTCCTTGCACGCAAGAACGAGGTTAAGGTTATCGAATGTAACCTTCGCGCTTCAAGAAGTTTCCCATTCGTATCAAAGGTTCTGAAAAGAAACTTCATCGAAACAGCTACACGCATAATGCTGGATGCTCCTTATACACAGCCTGACAAATCTGCATTCGACATTGACCGCATTGGTGTCAAGGCTTCCCAGTTCTCATTTGCACGTCTGCAGAATGCCGACCCTGTATTGGGTGTTGACATGTCGTCAACAGGTGAAGTAGGATGTCTTGGAGATGACTTCAACGAAGCCCTACTCAACGCCATGATTGCTACAGGATATAAGATTCCTAAGAAAGGTATCCTTGTTTCTTCCGGAGCTACCAAATCTAAAGTTGACTTGCTCGATGCCAGCCACGCTCTAAGCCAGAAAGGTTACAGCCTATACGCTACAGCCGGTACAGCTGCATTCCTCAACTCACATGGTATCCCTACAACTCCTGTATTCTGGCCGGATGAACGCCCTGATGCAGAAAACAATGTGATAAAGATGATAGCTGAACATAAGTTCGACCTGATTGTGAACATTCCTAAGAACCACACAAAACGCGAGCTTACAAACGGTTACCGTATTCGTCGTGGTGCGATAGACCACAATATTCCTCTTATCACAAATGCACGTCTTGCAAAGGCATTTATCGAAGCATTCTGCTCTATGGATGAAAAAGACATCCAGATAAAGAGCTGGCAGGAGTATGTATAATACTTGTTGTTTAAACAGTAAATAACAAACGTATATAGAATCCTGTCTGCCGACACGTGTCAGCAGTGCTACCGACACGTGTCGGCAATATTACTGACAGGTGTCAGTAGAATGGCCGACAGCTGTCAGCAGAAGATGACGAATAATACAAATGGATAATAATTGACTTCTGTAAACTGTAAACAAAAAAGAGTAGAATGCAAAATCCTGCACTCTACTCTTTTTTTAATAATGTATTATATATACCGATTTTACTTCACTTCAACATCGCTGATGACCTTTGCTTCATATTTGAATTTTGCAAAGCCGTCTTTCAGTTTCTGTATATTTGTTTTATCTGAATCGTAAGTAATAGTAACTGTACGTGTCTTAAGATCTGTTTCCATCTTCTTTACACCTTTCTCGAAAGGTATATTCTTCTTTACTTTGTTTTCGCAGTTAACGCATTCCATTTGGTCAACTTTGAATACGATTTTACGAAGTTCTTTTGCAGATACCTGAGCTGCACACATGAAAGCAGCCATGAATGTAAACAATAATACTCGTTTCATGTTAATCAATTAAGAATTAAAAATTAATAATTAAAAACCTTATTCAGTTTAGTAATTAACAATTAAAAATTAATAATGGCGTTAAACTAATTATTAACTCTTAATTATTAATTATTAATTCGTCGTTAGTTTCTTGGTAAATTATATCTCACTCCTATATATCCTTTCGCACCGTGCATAGGTCCCCATATCATTGAAGCATCAAAGTTATCACCCCAAGGATCGTCCGCACCGATAATGGCATTCTTCTGCTTGAAGTTTGTAAGGTTCTCGCCACCTATATATACAGACCAGTTTCTGAAAAAACGTGTAACCTGGAAGCTCAACTGTTCGAAGCCTTTGTATCTTTCGTTCCATGAAAGAGTTCCGTCGACAAGAGTCTCCGGTGTCGGCATACGTCCACCACCATTCAACTGCAATGTTCCATCAAACTGCCATTTACCGAGAGGAGTTTTGTAAGATGCAGTCAAGAGACCTTTATACTTCCCAGTAAGCGCTTTTTCATAAAGTTTTCCGTTTATAGCCTGCTTGACATCTGTCATACGCCATGCTGCAGTAAGGTTAAATCCTTCAAAGAACGGATATGTAGCCTCAATCTGGAATACCTGTGAATATGAACGTCCGTCAAGATTAGTAAATGCTATTGTATGAGCATCTGATTCCATATCCACTACCAGCTGGTTCTGGAAATCCGTATAGTAATATTCTGCATTCAGATTAAGTGTCTTACCGAACAAAGGAATATACGACGCTATACTCAAACCATAGTTCCATGCCTGCTCCTGATCCAAATCGTCAGCAATAACTACTTTCCTGCTGCTGGCAAGCATATAACAGTTTTCTGCCAATATATGGTTTGTGCGATATCCTTTTCCTGCCGAAGCACGGAAATTGATATATTCATTAGGGGCATAGCGTACATTTGCACGCGGAGTAACAAAGAATCCGTACAAGCTGCTGTAATCACCTCTAAGTCCAGCCATAACAGTCAGTTTATCACTTGGCATATATGTATATTGTGCATAAACACCACTCACAGTCTCTTTGTCAAGTTCCGGAGTCAGACCTAGATTTACATCATTCACTAGACGGTATTCCTGATCATAACGGTCATAGTTCAAACTCAACCCTGTTGATAAAGAATGCTGGGAAGTAAATTCTGTCTCGAACAAAAGTGATGCGTATGCATTCTGCTGATCTACGTTATAGAGTTTACGTCCATATACTGCATCCATATTATGAATAGTACCGGAAGTGATAAGCGCGATATTTGTGTTATGTTCCTTATTGAAGATATAAGCCTGCTTGATGAAAGCCTCATATCTGTCTGTATTCATGTCTATACGATATGGATCGGCATATGTATGTCCGCCATGCGATACCTGTCCGCTTGCACGTTCTTCGTTGATAAATTTGATACCTGCCTGGAATACATAATGTTCGCCCATATATGCCCATCTGTTGAACAGGTTATACTGTTCCACCTGTGGGATATCTGCAAATCCGTCACCATCGCTGTCATGCGCCTTTGTCTCATTCTCATAATGAGCAAAAAGCATTGTACTCCATTTGTCCGACAGTTTCACTGATGCATCTGCATTTGCCTCATAACGGTTTGTAGTGCTTGCAAACAGATTTGCAGAGAACCAGTCAGCCTCGGCAGCCTGAGGTTTCTTGAATTCGATATTAATCTGACCGGTCAGAGCTTCGTAACCGTTCTTTACAGAAGATGTACCTTTGCTCACCTGGATACTGCTCATCCACGGTCCAGGTACATATCCCAGTCCGTAAGGCGCAGACGCACCTCTGAAGTTAGGGATATTCTCTGTCAGCATCTGCACATATGTACCTGACAGTCCAAGGAGTTTTATCTGCTTTGCACCTGTTGCCGCATCTGAATAATTCACATCAACAGAAGGGTTGGTGACAAAGCTTTCTCCAAGGTTACAGCATGCGGCACGACACAACTCATCCGAATTAATAAGTTCTGCGTTTGTCACACTGCTACGTAATTTCTGGAAACCCATTTTTCTGCCTGTTACATTTACTTCAGCCAACTGTACACCTTCGTTCAATACTATATCAATATATTCCTGATAAGATGCAATGCTTATGGTATCTGTATTATAACCGATAAAGCTCACAATAAGCTTGTCAGCATTAGCCGGACGTTCAAGAGTAAACTCACCATTCATATCAGTACTGGCTCCACGCGAAGAATTGAGCCATACAAGGTTTGCTCCGGGTATAGGTTCGCTGTTACTATCTTTCACTGTACCCGTAAGAGTGTTTGCCGCCATCATAGGTAAAGCGGCCAAAGACAATAAAATAATCAAGTATTTCATTAAAAAAAAATATTTAGTTAAACACATTATCATGGTACAAATGTAGCTATTCATCAATGCAACACGATTGCAAAGAAGATGCACCACATCAAGCATAACAAAAGCCCAATGTGTAAAACTAAATAATCAATACTGAATGAAAAGCCAATAATGTCCGTCCACTGTTATATACGGGAGGAGCATTAGGAGCCTGTGAGAAAAGCAATCCGGTAGATACCGGTTGTGATATATACGATACGTGTTCAGGCAAATCAAACGGCATCGGAACAAACGATACCACATCATCATCCTGTGACACTTTGAAGAAATCTATGTTATAATGAACATTGATACAAGAACACTCCTCAGAAACAGATGTACATGAATTGTCATCATTGGCATGATGACAGCATCCTCCCATGTTGGTATGTGAATGAATTGGAGAGGAACATGCCTGTGTCTTGCAATATGCCGAACAGATATGTACCACTCCAGCACCTGCTCCAAGATTAAATACCGCGGAAACAAGTATAAGTACCAATATGTTGTACAAGTTCTTCATCGGTTGCAAAGATACGAAAAACTATTAAAATATGACAAAACAGAACAAACTATTTCGGATTGTACACCTGTAAAGGCAACTCACCTCTTAATGCACCCAACGCATTCATTGCCAATGCACCCATCTCGTCTTCACCCGGAATTACTTCTATCGGAGCGAGCCCGTTTATCCATGACGATATTTCATATATGACATAATCACCATGAGCCATTCCGCCGGTCAGGATAATAGCATCAGTCTTTTGTCTCAAAACAATATGCATACTTCCTATAGTCTTTGCGATATTATATGCCATAGCATGAAGTACATTATATGCATGCTTATTGCCTGATTTTATCTCAGCAACTACTTTTCTGACATCTGTAGTACCCAAATGTGCGAACAGTCCCCCGTGGCCGTTTATCATCCTGCGTATCTCATCATACGAGTATTTACCGCTAAAACATAAATCCACAAGTTGCCTCGTCGGTATTGAACCTGCTCTTTCAGGACTGAAAGGTCCGTCACCATCAAGTGCGTTATTCACATCTATAACCCTGCCTTTTGAATGTGCGCTGATGGAAATTCCACCTCCCAAATGAGCGACTATAAGATTAAGGTCTTCATATCTGCGTCCAATACTTGCGGCATATCTTCGTGATACGGCACGACTATTCAACGCATGAAATACCGATATACGGGATATTTCAGGCATACCTGTTACACGTGCCAGGTCGCTCATTTCATCCGTTACCACCGGATCAGCAATATATGCAGGACAATTACATCCTTTGGCTATCTCATCGGCAATCAATCCTGCCAGATTGGACGCATGTTCCATCTTGGCATTTATCAAATCGTATTTAATTTTTTCGTCTATCAAATAAACACCGCCCTGTGTAGGTTTAAGCAACCCTCCGCGTCCTATCACCGCATCGAACTCTACCTTGAAACCTGCTTCTTCCAAAGACTTTATAATAAGCTCCTTTCTGAAATCATGCTGTTCGTTGACATGCGAAAAACGCGAAAGTTCCTCAGCCGGATGATATACATTTTCACTCCACAGTTGTTTCTCATTATCATAAACGGCAACCTTTGTTGAGGTTGATCCGGGGTTTATTACAAGTATTCTCATATTTGTAAGTTTTTCAGTTTATAAGTTTGTAAGTTTCTTTATGTTGCTATGCAACTTAAAAACCAAAATTATTTTCCCGCCAGGCATGCCAGAACCAAACTATAATACTTCGAGTTACCGGAATCGCTACGAGACGGAACTACTACGGGCGCAATAGTACCGGTAAGCATTCCGGCCATATTGGCATCTCCAAACAGGGAAAGTGTTTTATAAAAGGTATTTCCAGATTCAATGTTAGGGAATATCATAATATCAGCATTGCCGATAACAGGCGACGACATTCCTTTTATCTCTCCACTATGAGCGTCACAAGCAGTTTTTGCATCCATCGGACCGTCAATATAAACCTTACCCATCTTGCCTTCAGAGGCTTCTTTCTTCAGTTCGGTATAACAAATGGTATGGGGAAATTTGGCATTTACCTTTTCCGAACAATGTATCAAAGCCACACGTGGTTCTTCCATACCAAGACGATTACAAATAGCTATGTCATTCATTATCATAGCTCTGAACTGGTCAAGTGTAGGCTTAGGGATTACAGCCGCGTCCGAAAAGAACAATAATTTATGATAAAGCGGAATCTGTGCGACAGCCACATGGCTTAAGATTCCACCAGGAGGAAGCAAACCTCTCTCTTTATGCAATACGGCCCTCAGAAGATTATCTGTATTTATCAA
>JAHLFB010000091.1 GCA_018884025.1 Candidatus Phocaeicola faecipullorum | reverse complement strand
TATCCGGAACTGGATACAATCGTTCTTTGCAGACCAACGATGTCGCTGGCATTGTATTACCAGATGATAGGTCGTGTTATACGACCATATCCAGGGAAAGAAGGGTGGGTAGTTGACCTGTGCGGAAATATTAAAACCTTCGGTAAGGTTGAGGATCTGAGAATAGAACAGCCGGAGAAAGGTAAATGGATGGTGAAAACCAACGGAAAACAATTAACCAATGTAATACTATAGCTTATGTATGTAATTAGAGGACAGATACCAAGCAAGAGCAACTGTTATAAGATAGTCAATATCAATGGCCATGCAAAGCTGGCGAAACAGAAGGTACTTACTGAATACGAGAAGAACTTCTATATCCAATGTCCGGAACGTGGGCGAATGGTCAAGGGGTATTTCAAGTTGGTTGCCAAGATTTATTATTCCAGTAATCGTCCGGACTTGGATAATTCATTGAAGATATTACTTGACTGCCTGCAGTTGACTAAGACTATAGAGAATGACAGATACTGTACACACATAGACATTCAGAAGTTCATAGACAAGAAAGAGCCGAGAATTGAATATGAGGTGATACCGATAGAGTTTTAGGAGGTTGTTATGGCAAGACCTAAAAAACAAGGCATTGATTATTTTCCTCTTGATGTAAATTTCTTTTCTGATGTCAAAATAAGGAAGATTGCTCGTGCATGTGGCTCTCAATCTACTTCTATACTTATTTGCCTGCTGTGTAATATCTATAAAGATAATGGGTATTACATCTTGTGGGACGAAGATTTGCCTTTTGTTATTGCTGACTCAGTTGGGGTTTCCGAGGGCGCAGTAAAGGAAGTGATACTTAAAGCCATTCAAGTAGATTTCTTTGATAAAGACATTTATGAGAAATATAAAGTTTTGACATCGCATGGAATACAAAGCCGATTTAAATCCGCTGTGTACAAACGTGAAGAAATTGAATACGTTGTCGAATATTTAGTTTCGGATATCCAAAACTCTATTTCGGACGGGAAAAACTGCGTTTCTGACACCGAAAGTACACAAAGTAAAGTAAAAGTAAATAGAAAGAAAAATAAAGAAAACTCTACTAAAGTAGAGAAAAAGAAACCTAAAGATAAGGACGCGGCTAAAGCCGCTACTCTCTCACGAAAGGATTCTTTCTATCAGTCATTGGTTCCTTTTGTCGGCCAATATCCCAAAGAAATGGTAAGAGCTTTTTACGATTACTGGAGTGAACTTAACAAGTCAGGTATAAAAATGCGTTATGAACTTGAAAGAACGTGGGAACTGCCAAGAAGGTTGGCCACTTGGGCAAATCGTGAACGTATGCCTTCTAAAACAGATATAGGCGTAGTCCTAAAAGATAATTCGCCAGATAAATACAAGAAAGGATGGTAACATGGAACGGATAGATTTTCAACAGACAGTAGAACGTCTTAGAGATACAGGATTCTCACCTGTACCAAATACAGTAAATATTTCCATCCCAGACGCAAAAAGTGTTCTATGGGCTGGTATAAAATACTTTACTGGTGAAAAAGCTCAATGGTTGCCTGAGTATCAGGAAGTAGTAAGCTGGCTGATAAACAATGAAGGACGTGGGCTTATATGCTTTGGTAACTGCGGGCGTGGCAAAACGCTTATATGTGGTAAGATTCTCCCCCTTGTATTAAATCATTACTGCCGTAAAATCGTGAGTTGTTATGATTCACAGCAAATGAATGCAGAATTAGACTCCGTGAAGCAAAAACACATCATCTATGTGGATGATATAGGAACGGAGAATTTAAGTGTCAAATACGGCGAAAAAAGGCTTGCTTTTGCAGAACTTACAGACGAAGCCGAAAAAAAAGGAAAATTGTTAATATTAACCACTAATTTGTCTATTGAAGAATTGGGGGAAAAATACGGTGAAAGGACTGTTGACAGACTGAGGGCGATAACAAAAACCGTTCTGTTTGCCGGAGAAAGTCTTAGAAGATGATATGAAGGAATTTGAAATAAAATTCAACAAAAAAGGGATGCAAAGGAAAGAATACATCTGCGAGAAATTCGGATGGAAGCACGTGCATCTTACTGTTAACGGTCATTGCTTAGTCAGAGTCAAATCTACAGACCTGGAAGTCTTTGAAGAAACAGCGAACAGGCATTTCATATCAATCATAAAAAGGCTGTAAAATGGCGAAGTTTCTGTTTGCAAAACTTGTCAATCTGAATTATCTTTACTGATGTAATGAAATAAAAGTCAAACCAATAAATATAAAATTATGGCAGAAATTCAAAAACTACCGGTGATGCTCATACAACCGTCACCTATGAATCCTCGTAAAACTTTCGATGAAGCGAAGCTTGAGGAACTCGCTCAGAACATTGAAGAACAGGGCTTGTTGCAGCCTATCACAGTCAGGAAAATCAGTGATGGAGAAACACATATTGATGAAGAAACCGGTGAGGTTGTATCTGTAGAACCACGATACGAGATTGTATGCGGTGAGAGACGTTTCCGAGCATGGAATTTACTGGCTAACAAGTCTGCACGTTACAATGAGATACCTTGCATCATAAGGGAAATGACTGATGAACAGGCTTTCGACGCAATGATAACCGAAAATCTGCAAAGACAGGATGTGGATCCTGTTGAAGAAGCCATAGCATTTTCCCTGCTTCTTGAAAATGGCAGTCCTGTAGAGGACATTGCTGTACGTTTCGGTAAATCCATTCGGTTTGTACAGGACAGAGTGAAACTTAAAGGACTTATTCCGGAACTGATTGAGATGCTCAGAAAAGACCTCATACCAATAAGTGGCGCGATGTTGCTTGCTAAACTTGATACGGAATCACAGAGAAAATTCCTTGAAGATGAAATTGACAAGGAAGAAGGTGCGACACTTGCTGACATCAAGGATTACTTGGATAATTTATTCTGTGTAATAAATAAGGCTCAATTCTTTGATGATGATAAATTCAGTGATGATATTCCTGCATGTTCCGGATGTATGAACAACACAGCCAATCATGGATGTCTGTTCTATGAAATGAAAGGAACTGAACAGAAGTGTATTAATCGTGAATGTTTCGCTAAAAAACAAGCTGAATATGTCAAATACCGAGTAATGAAAGAGTCTGAAAATCTTGTCAAGAAAGGTGAACCATTGACATTTGGTAAGTCTGTCATAGTTATTGAGCAGCAGAACTCATGGGACAGTAATAGTGAAAAACGAGCAAAAGCTGATGCTATCCAGTTGTACAATGATATGGGATTTGAGGTTGTAACCGATAAAGTTTTTGACCATAAATGTTGGTATAATGAGAGTGACGAGCGAATTAAAGAGAAACTTGATAATAACGAAATTTACCGTTGTATAGAGGTACTTAATTATGATAGACCATATTTCAAAGTGTCCCATTATTACTTAAAGAAATCGTCCAAAGATAATTGTCCTGTATCAAAACAAATCGAATCACAGAATATTAGACAACAGATGCAGCGCAATAAAGAAATTGTTATCGAGAAGGCAACTGAGACAATGAGAAGATGGGCTGACGAGATAGATGACTATTCAGGTAAATCTGAGGATATGACACTTAATGAGCAGGTCATTTTTGACGTGCTTGTCATAAAGAGTTGTGGTTATAAGTTCCTTGACTCTCTTTGCCCGGAAGGTGAATTTGATATAGTCAAGTATGTAACCGAGCATTCACAAGACCGTATGAAATGGTATAGAGAATTCATTCGTTACAAACTCTCCGAGGCTGCAGTGACCTATAACAAACACCTTCAGGAATGTCAGAACATGCTGTTCAGAGAACAATATCCGGCTAAATACAAGGAAATGTCTGATAAACTGAATGAGGCTTATCAGAAAAAGAATGAAAGACTGAAAGCTAAACTTAAAGAACTTGAAAGTGAATAATAATCAAAAACAATGGAGTGAACATGAGGTGGATATTCTTAAAAAGGAATATCCCACCTGTTCCTCGCTTCAGGAACTTGCAGACAGAATGGGGCGTTCTGTTTTTTCTCTACTTTGTAAAGCGAATTCTTTGGGTATAATAAGAAAAACAATTGCAGTATGGACTCCGGATATGGACAATATACTTAAGGAAAATTATCCATACAAGGAAACTTCGGAAGTTGCAAAAATGTTAGGTCTGACAACTAAGCAAATTATTTGCAGGGCAAGACGGCTTAAGTTACATAAAAGTCCAGAAGTTTTTAAAGGTATAAGGGAAAACGGTATGTTTCTCAAAGGTCATGTACCTTTCAACAAAGGTAAGAAGCAACACGAGTTCATGAGTGAAGAAGTTATTCAGAAAACAATAGCAACAAGGTTTAAGAAAGGGCAGATTCCTGTTAATATAAAGAATGTCGGATATGAACGTGTCAATGTTGATGGTTATGTGGAAGTCAAGACAGAGAAAGGTTTTGTATTGAAACATCGTATGATATGGGTGGAACACAACGGACCTATACCTAAAGGGTATTTGGTACGTTTTAAAAACGGTAATAAACAGGATATAAGGATTGAAAACCTTGAATTGGTAACTTGTGCGCAAAACATGAAAGATAATACAATCCATAATTATCCGCCTGAGATTAAGACAGCCATAAGAAGTATAGCTAACATCAAAAGAAGAATAAAGAAGTATGAGCAGACTAACAATAGACAAACTGAATGAGCATTTGTTTGAAACAATAGAAATGCTTAAGAATAACAGTGACCCGAAAGCATCGGAAAATGAGAAGATAGATATTGAGACTGCAAAGACTATTGCAGACCTTGGTAAGGTTGCTGTTGAAGGATTCAAGGTTAAGGCGCAGGCTTTATCCATGTTGTCCAGGACTGACAATCCCAAAACAACTAAAGAAGCATTAGCCGCTACCGGCATAGTTCCGGAAGTCAATGATGTGAAACTTATCCAATAATCTTATACCATGAGAACCAGAGGACCATAGCGGCATAATTGCTGCGTGAAATTATTTGACAAATATGCTAATCGAAGAAATTATATGATAACACTTAACAAACTTGCTGTAAAGTGCAGGGAAATAGCCTTGCAAAGACATAAGATAACCAGGGACAGTTCGCATAAGGGACTGGCCATAGGCATATCAATGGAATGGCGGGAGTTAGTCAATGCTTCTGATGATCCGAGCAAACATATAAGTGATTACTCTGAAAGGGAAGAAGAAGCGGCAGATATAATAATTGCTGCAATGACGTATCTGCAGAGTATCGGTTGCAAGGATATTGAGCAACTTATCAAGGACAAGATTTCTTTCAACGAAAAGAGAACTGATTAGCATACCACTTAGTGATGATGATTTTAGTGTTGATGATGAAAATAGTAGGTATGAAAACAGAATTTACTTTTGAAAATGTTCCTGTTTCCAAGCTGGAAATGAACAAAGGGCAGTTACAGGGATTGCCCAAGAACCCTCGTTTCTTCAGGGATAACCGCTATGAAGCGATGAAGAAAAGCATTGAGGACAGTCCGGAAATGCTACAGTTGCGTGAACTGATAGTCTATCCATACAACGATAAGTACATTGTCGTTTGTGGCAATCTCAGACTAAGGGCTTGCAAGGAACTCGGATATACTGAGCTGCCGTGCAAGATACTGTCGGAAGATACACCGACAATCAAGTTAAGGGAGTATGCCACAAAAGACAATGTTTCTTTTGGAGAGAACGACATGGACGTGATGATGAACGAATGGGATAAATCAGAGTTACAGGACTGGGGTATTGAGTTTGCGCCTGAACCCGAAACTGACGAATTCAAGGAGCGTTTTGAAGCCATAACGGATGAAACGGCTGTATATCCACTTATCCCCAAGTACGATGAGAAACATGAGTTATTCATTATCATTTCGTCAAATGAGGTGGATAGTAACTGGCTGCGTGAAGCTCTTGATATGCAGCATATGGAGAGTTACAAGACCGGGAAAGTAAGCAAGAGTAATGTCGTTGATATAAAGGATGTCCGCCATGCAATTGAGAATCGTAATACCAAGTCATAAGCGACATGATAGGGTGTTCGCTAAAAAGCTGGTGAACGACCCGATAATCTGTGTGGCAGAGAGCCAGGCAGATCTGTACAGACAGTTCAATCCCGATTGTGAGATAGTCACTCATCCGGACGATGTTGTTGGCCTCATCCCAAAACGTAATTGGATGGCAAAGCATTTCAGGAACCTGTTCATGCTTGACGATGATGTGCATGCCTGTAAAGCTTTGTATGTAGAGAAAGGTGAGCCTTCAAGGGTTAAGGATAAGAACGATATTACACGGATCATCTTCAATCTGGCAGAATTGGCAGATATGATGGGTGTACATCTGTTCGGTTTCACTTCCAGAATATCCCCTGTTATGTATGATGAGACTGGTTTCCTGTCATTATCAAAAATGATAACCGGTTGCTCGTATGGTGTATTCTACAACAAGAATACATGGTGGAATGAGGATTTGAAGTTAAAGGAAGATTTTTGGATTTCCTGTTACATGAAGTACAAGGAAAGAAGGATACTTACAGACCTTCGTTACAACTTTGAGCAGAAATCCACATTTGTCAATTCCGGCGGACTGGCTGCCTTCAGGAACCAGGCAGAGGAACAGAGGTCTATCATGCTAATCAAGAAACATTTTGGTGACAGTATCAATCTGAAAGGTAGTACCAATAACGGTAAAGATAAGACAAAGCAGCTTGTTCAGTATAATATAACGTGCAAGTTCAAATACTGAAAAATGGCGTGAAAATGGCGAAGTTTCTGTTTGTAAAACTTGTCATTCTGATTTATCTTTACTGATGTAATGAAATAAAGGTCAATGCTTTATGATGATAATTAGAACCGTTAGAGGATATGATTTTTTTGAGGTTTCTTCAGCTATGCAGAAGGCAATAAGAAGGTCTGATGCGGCAGTTGCAGGATATTTTGCATTGGAATTATGGACCAGTGGTTACAGGGATTATGTGTGGAAGAGACTGTTTACTATAAGTGCTGAGGATTGTTACGGTGTGATAACCAAAGAAATCGAAGCCTTGTGGCAGGGACATGAATTGGTAAACAAGGGAAGCAAGGAGCCGAAAGGACGTATATATGTCAGTAAGGCTGTCATTCTATTGTGTGACTGTAGGAAATGCCGTGATGCAGACCACCTTCAGAATTTCATTTATGACAAGCGTATGATTGATGCTGATGCCTGGCTGGATGATGTCCGGAGAAATCCGATACCTATTCCCCCATATACCTTTGATGTTCATACCAGAAGAGGGAAGAAGATGGGTAGGACAAAAGAGGAATTCTTCCGGGATGAGTATGAAGCCTTGAACCCCAGGGAAAGAGGCTTGTTTGATGGACTGTTAGAATAATTTGAGCCACGGTTTACCGCCGTGGCTTATTGGTAAAAAAAGTTTATAAAAATATGGTTTTTAGATTGCATATATAGCAAAAAAATACTACCTTTATAGATGTAAAACAATAAAAGTCAAACCAACCAAATTTTAACATTATGGACAGAGACGAACGTCAACGCGTTCGCGCTGAGAGATACCGTACACTCTCACAGAAAGCGGCGCAAAGGGCAGAAGATGCCTATCAGAGAAGTAAATCTATGAGTGATGTAATCCCTATGGGGCAACCTGTACACGGTGCAGCAGACAGACGTTACCGTGAAAAGATTTGGAATACCATGGGGCAGTCGGTTAAACATTCAGAGAAAGCCGGGTATTGGGCTGAAAAAGCCTCATCTGTTGAAAACAATACTTCCATCTATTTGGATGACGACAATGCGGTGGAGAAACTTGAAAACAAGTTGAGGGAACTTGAAAGAGTTCAGGAAACCATGAAGGCTGCAAATAAGATTATCCGTTCCAAGAAAACTTCCGAATTAGAGAAACATGACAAACTTGTGGAACTTGGCTTGACTGAGAGCCAGGTCAGAAAACTTTTTGTGCCTAACTGTTTTGGTGAAATCGGTTTTGCATCATGTACCATCACGAATAACGGTGCGAATATCAGAAGAGTCAAACAGCAACTTGAGAAAGCTCGTACAATGAAGAGTATGGAAAACAAGGAGTATTCAATCGGTGATATTGATGTAGTGGAAAACTACTCCGAGAACCGAATTCAGTTGTTTTTCAATGGGAAACCGGATGAAGCCGTTAGGGATATCCTCAAGAAAAACGGTTTCAGATGGTCCGGTTACAATGGTTGCTGGCAGGCATATATCAATTATTCATCAAAGTCGTTCATTCAAAAAATCAAGGAAAATGAAGGTATTCAGGTTTAAGTTCGGAATTACTACAGTTATAATGGTCGTAAAGCGTGGTATCACGTTGTATCTGACAAAAAAAATCATAAAGAGATATAAGGATCTTGTTTTTAGAGTTTCACCATGTGTGGGTTTTAGAGAAGCGCGATTGATGCTTGGTAATGGGTACGAAATGCGTGTCCTCCAGAACCCTAATACCAATTTGCATGATGCAGCCATAACACACAATGGGGTGCTTGACCTCAAAAATGGTGTAATTGATAAGATGCGTATGTCAATTACCTGTGATGAAGTGGAGAAACTTATGATTAAGGCTCAAAGAAAGGAGTGGAAATGAAAACGAAAGAACAGTTGGCAAGAGAACATTCACAGGTTACAATAGAGCAGGTGTATGGTTCAAGTGCAGAATATGGTACTGAAGGTGAGCTTATCGAAACAGCTTACATAGAGGGATGGAATGCCTGTATGGAACATCTGGCAACTATACCATGGGATAAGGCAATGAATGAAATAACAGAATATATAAAAGACAACAGATGAAGATTATGGAAAAGAAATATATAAAAGTTCCATTTGATGTGGAAATGGCAAAAAGAATTAGCAATGGAGAGGTTGATGGTAAGATTATAACACGTGACGGAAGAAATGTAAGAGTCGTCTGTTGGGATGCAAGAGGGGACCTATGTATTTTGGCATTACTTGCAGGAAAGTCAAAAGATGATGTAGGTGCATATCCTAATGACGGTAGGATATTTATGGAAGGTGAAAGTCCAGCAGACCTCATGCTTGAGATACCGGAATACATGACATATAGGGATGGGGATATTGTTAAGCTGTCAAATGATACATACACATGGCTGTCTATAATCAAGGATATAGATTTGTCTGATGACGGGAAAGGAGGTTTGTTGTACTTCACGAATGACTATGTATCTATGCTGATTAACGACGGTGACGGGAGTATTGATATTGATACCTATTCAGATGCCGGACAAAAAGTTGAAAGGACTACCGAAGAAGAAAAGCAGAAACTTATTGATGCGATGAAGGCTAACGAAAGTCCAAAGGCAAAAGAATATCTGAAAAGGTTTTTCGGGATTGAAGAAAAGAAGGAATATGAGTTTAAGCCTAAAGATTGGGTTTTGTGCAGGAGTGGTGATGAGTGGTGTTTGTGTCGATTTAGCCATAAAACAATGAGATTTGACGGTGTATTAATGTTTGTAACAGTTGGAGGTATCGCTTATGAGCAGTGCATCCCCTACAATGAACAAACAGCGCATTTGATTGGAAAAACAGACGACTGGAAGGAATGAATATGACAGAACACGAATTAGATAAGCTATGCGAACAGAACCCTTGCTGTGACTGTAACTGCATAAAGTGTTCGTTGTTTGCTAAGTATATGAGTAGTGAAAATGAGTAAAAACTATATTACCTATCTTGGCAGTGATGTATATCCTGTTAGGATAGGTAGAAAGGAGAATAAATAATGAAGCCAATACTTGATGCTTGCTGCGGTGGCAAAATGTTTTATTTTGATAAATCGGATAAAAGGGTATTATTCCAGGATATTCGCAAGATAAAGACAACTCTTTGTGATGGTAGGATTTTTGAGGTAAGCCCTGATGTTCAATGTGATTTTACTGATATGCCATACGAAGACGGTACTTTTTCTATGGTTGTGTTTGACCCACCTCATTTAGTTTATAGCCGGGGTAAAAAATCTAAAATGGTCGATATGTATGGCTCTCTAAGTGAGAGAGCAAAACCTACAGGTTATCAGCAAATAAAGTATGGTGCATTATATTCTGATTGGCGTGATATGCTTTCAAAAGGTTTTAAAGAATGTTTTCGCGTTCTTAAATCAGGTGGCTTTTTAATATTAAAATGGAATGAAACAGATGTAAAAGTTTCTGAGATTTTGAAATTAACACCAGAAAAACCAGTTTTCGGTCATATATCAGGTAAACGTTCTAACACACACTGGATTTGCTTTATGAAAGATTAATTATGGGAAGATTGAAAGTCTATTACGGATGGGCAAAGATAGGGAATGTGCGTAAAAAGCGTTCCCTATCTGTAATGTTTGAGAATGAAGTTCAGGGCTGTAGAAGTGATAGAGGACAGAGGTGTTTGCAAACAATTCAAGACACTGTCTTTGAACGGTATCAGACTGAGGAAGAAGAAATGGATGCCAGACAGCAGAATCGTATTTTTACTGAATACTGTTTGTTCCTCGATGAGAAACCGATAAAAGGTAGCCTCGAAAAATGTTTGCAAATAAACAATGAAGCGGATAGGAATCATGTATCTAAGGCTATGCGTAATAGGATAGAGGAGGCCTTACGGAAATCATTCTTACTTGCAAATCCTGGTTATAAAGACCCTAATGGACAATTAACTTTAAATTTTGAATGATATGGGAAAGCAGGAAAGCATGGATGATTGGTTCCAGACGGCTAAGGATATGGCAAAGGCAGAAAAGGAACTGAAAATAGAGAATTGGGTACAAATCAGCATTTGCTACGGTCACGGCCATCAATCTGTCACTCTATATATTTACGATCTCCCGCGTGAAGTATATGAAAGAAGGATGTGGGTAATCAGATGGAGGGCTGCCAGACTGCAATGTCAGTATCCGAGGAATGATGTGTACACTTCTTTTTACCACTACGACAAGCATTCAGGCGAATCGCTTGAAGTGAGTTCCTGCCTTTCCAAACTGATTTCTGCAAAAGCCCAGATAACAAAAGTAGAACGAAGGATGAATGAGTACATCGAGTATAACCGTAAGAACAATATGTTCTTTGACGAGAACACTGATGAGGAGTTGGTTAAGTTCCGGGAGAAACTGGAGCGCAAGAAACTCGAATGTGCAGAGTGTGAGAAACGATTAGAATTATTAGTTGAAAGAAGGAGGAGTAATCAATGAAAGAAACTCAACTGTCCTTAAACTTGGATTATGGAATTAGTAAAGAACAGGCTTGCATCCTTTGTCATTTATCCTCTGAGTGCGCAGGATGCTGTGTGAAATGCAAGGCTGAGAATAAAAACGAAAATTGTTACGGCCAAAATTGCTCGTTGCCGACAAGAGAGCATGAAGGACAAAGATGGGATACATGGATGTATCTTGTTTCCGCTTCGCTTCCGGACCTTAAAAGATTTATACCTGTAAAATACAGAAAACACTTAAAGAGAAAATAGCATGAAAAAGATATTTACAGCAGCATATTCCATTGAAGAAGCAAACGAAATCGGACACTTCATAATGAGTAAAGGATATGAAGGTGTCCAGAATGACAGTTATAGGTATTGTGATTTAGCAATAGAGACTGCATTTCGCAATAACAAAGTGCATCATAGAGATTGCATTTACGTTGGAGTTGGCTATGATAGTATGATTGTAGCAAGAACTAAAAGAGGTCTAAGACGCAAAGGAATGAAATTTATAGAGAAGAAAAGAAAGTTTTATGAGTTATTAGATAAACACTGGAGTTGTGAAAAAAGAAGATATTAAAGAAGCTGCGGAAATATATGCCAAAGAAAATTCTTGGTATCCTGGAGAGACATCTTACGAAAGCGATATTATCGCAATAGAAGAAAGTTTTGCTGATGCCTTCAAAGCAGGTGTAAAGTGGCGCATTAATTCCGTTTGGCATGATGTTGACAATGAATTACCAGAGTACAACAGACACGTTGTAAACGAAGACTGGTTTGATTTTACCGCAAAAGATGAAAAGGATTTGAAACGCATTATGAATCAGTACCCATTTAAACGATGGGCATACGTTGATGATTTAAAACCTAATATGGAGGAATGATATATGAACAGAAAAATAAAATTCAGAGGTAAAACTGAAAGCAATCAATTTATTTTTGGTGACTTAATTCAGTACGAAAACGGAGACACAGCTATTGGGGAAAAGGAAATAACTGGATATGGTTACGAAGCTACACAAATAAGCAATAGAACAAAAGTAGATAATGGAACTATCGGTCAGTTTACTGGATTGCATGACAAGAATGGTAAAGAAATTTATGAGGGAGACATTATAAGTAACGAAAGTTACAAAGGTGTTGTAGTTTATAAAAATGGATCTTTTGTTTTAGATTTAGGAAAATCCTGTGGCTGCGTTTACTTATTCTGCCTTGACTCTTTATTAGTTATTGGTAACATTTTTGATAATAAGGAACTTTTGGAGGATTGAAATATGATGCCAAAACAATTACCAAATGTAATGAACGATAAAGGGTATCAGAAAGATGCCCGCGATTTCGCAAAGAAAATTATGGAGTGCAAAGGAATTATTTATCCTTGTAAGGATATGAACCATTTCCAGGAATGGATGGAAGAAGCTTTGTCAAAGGCTTATTTGTACGGAGCGCAATCAGCTGTAAGAGTTGGTTATCTGCTTTCTGATAAAGACTGGGAGGAAATATACAAAGGATTGAAAAAAGAAATTGCCGAATTGAAACAACGAATTGGAGAGGATTAAGTTATGATAAGAAAAGTAGATATGTACATGTGTGAGTGCGACAGGTGCGGCAAGATACATGTAAACGAGAATTTAGGAGTTATTGCGTGGGCTGATTGTGGGCAGGCATTTGAAGATGCTTCCGAATCCGGATGGACTGAAATAGATGGGAAACACTACTGCCCTGATTGCTATGAGTATGATGAAGAAACAGATGAATATATACCTAAAAAGAAAATGAGAAATGAA
>JAHLFB010000090.1 GCA_018884025.1 Candidatus Phocaeicola faecipullorum | reverse complement strand
AAACAAGTGAAGATAAAAATTGAAACAAATGTTGAAGCCACATTAGGCGATAAACCGGTTAATGAACTCCTGAAAGATATTGCAAAGTTGTGTCATGAAAGATTGCAATACTCAACATCAAAAAATGAAGGGTGTGAGATGCTGTATGAGGACCAAGAGTATGAAGATTACAGAAATGACATGGAGGACAGGGTGTCTGTTCTTGAAGGTGCTCTTTGTCATATTTTAGATTTGCTGGAGGATTGATTTATGAATACAATCGCATTATATATAGGCTACATAGTTATTGTGCTAATAGCTGTTGCATTGATATGTATGTCTTTCGCTTTCGTGTGGGGTACAATTATAGGCTTATACAGAATCCTAAAATACAAACAAACCTCTCGATTAATCAGAAAGTATGAGACAAGGAATATGTATAAGGCATGTAAGGTTGCTACACAATTCCTTATATCCAAAGGAGTATCAGAAGAAAACACGTTGCAAGAAGCACAAGATATGATAGAGAAATATAGAAAATGTTATAAAATTACAGAGGATTGAAATATGGATAAAAAAGAAGAAATGCTAAGGGAAGCCGTTCACGATCATTATCAGTGTAACGGAAAATATGCTTGTGAAGAACGTGCTTATTGTCGCTTTTGTGAAGGAGAAAATATCGCACATGACTGCGATGAGGATTGTTTCGCTGATGAATTCAGCGAAGGTTTCCTGTACGGCTGGGATGCCTGCTTGAAACACCTTGGTGAGATTCCCTGGAATGAAGCCATGGATGAAATAACAAATCATATTACCGACAACCGTTCGGAAAATCCGAACAGTTCAAAGAAGGAGGAAGATAATGAGAAGAAAATGGTTCAGCCCAAAGGCGAAGGGGAAATAATAGAACTTGACACCATCCTTGAATACAGGAATGGTCAGGTGTACATCAAGAAGATGAATACGAATGAAATGCCGGTTACACTGACATTCAATCTTATCGAAGCGTTGAATAAAACGATTGTAGAGTATTACAAGAAAGAAGTGTGATATATGGGTAAAATTGATTATAGAAAAATGAAACCAGACCCATTAAAAAGGTTACACACGTGTGAAGGAATTTTAGGGTGGAATCTAATTGGAAAGGTAAAAAAAGATGATATAAGAAAATTTGTTGATTCTTATATCTTTCTAAACAAACGTACAATTGAATATTGCAGAGAGAAAAGGTATGGGACTGTAAGATTAATAGATATATGCAATTACTTACACATGACAAGGGCTTGTTTTTTAGACATACTTATGAGTATAATGTGGAGCAGAATAGCGTTCAGAAAAGAATATGGAGGTGTACCAAGAGTTACTAACATTGTTTTTAGCATAGATACATCAAGTCACATGTTATATCAAGATAAAATGAATGATAAGTGTTTAACAATGGGTTATCATTTTCAAATAGTATAATTATGGCAAATATAGAATTTAACGGAAATGGGGATAGCACAAAAGGAATAGCTATTGCATTCAACCAATTATGTGATGATTTAGAAGGTCTTGGTAAAATGGAGCAAAGCTATTGGGCTTTGCATCTTAGAGGTAATAAATCTATGTTAAAAAGTCGTGCCAAACAGATTGTTATGAGAGCAAAGATTCTGCAAGAAATGATTAATTGTTATGCGGATTAAGGAGGAAAAGAAATGAAAGCAAAACTAAAAGTATCATGGGATTTTGATAGAACTGAAATAGAAAAAGATACAGAAGTAACCATTATCAAAGGCATGGAAGCAGATGCAGATGGTGTTCTTAATGCACCATACGGTATGTGTTATCTTTGTGAATTAGATGGTGTTATGTCTTACGTTCCTGCTATATATCTTATCATTACTGACTGGGATAATATAGACTGGGAACAGCGAAGATATGAAATAGCAAAGGAATGTGTAGCTGTACTTATGCGTAATGAAATCACTTTAGAGGATGCAGCAAAAATAAGTGTTGAACAAGCTGATGTATTGATTGCTGAATTGAAGAAAAAGAATAAAGTATGAAAGCAATATCCATAAAACAGCCGTGGGCGAGCCTTATCGCTCACGGTATAAAGGACATCGAGAACAGAACTTGGAGCTGCCCTAAGAAATACTTAGGTCAGAGGGTACTTATTCATGCAGCAAAGACTTCAGTCAAGGATGGATGGAGCGCACTAACAGAAATGCAGTTAGAGAAAGTATTTCCTCACAAAAATAAACTTTACGGAGATAATGAGGATCTTCCGCATGGTGCAATCATCGGCAGTGTAGTAATAGCAGACTGCGTACAAAATCATCCTTCAGTGTGGGCGGAGAAAGGAGTCTGGAACTGGGTACTGAAGGATGCAGTTCTCTTTGACAAACCCATCCGTGATGTAAAAGGCAAACTGGGCTTTTGGGAGCATGATTCCGAATGATATGCACGAATCAAGATTTTGCCATTTTGTGAAACGTGCTGATATTCTTCGTGAATTAGTACCAGTATAGGGCTACAGAAGTAACCCTATACATGAGATTAGAGGAGTATTTCGGATATTATATCCCAAAGCATTTGGACTCTTTGATACTCGTTTTCCCGTTCAATGTAGAGTTCATAAATAATACGGAGCAGAAGTCTGTATAATAATAGTTTCATATTAAATCTTGCTCTCGGTTATATTAGTGAACCAACGTGGCGCACTTCACCCGAAAAGCGAGATTGCTTCTGCTTCTGCGAATGTATAACTTTGAGTCTTTATGGTGGTGACGAAAATGAGCGACACATATAAGTGTTTGAAATTCAATGGGGAATATGGGTGTATAAAACATTAGTAAAAGTTAAAATGATGAATGTAAAAACAAGACACAGGCTAAGCCTGCTAATCAGGATGCTGGTATTCGTGGCATTATCCGGCATCCTTTCACTGGTGATGAGTACAGCAACATCGCCATGGGTGATAACAATGACAGCTATAGCGTTGTCGCTTGCAGTAAGCTATCTGGCATTTCGGGAACGTGATACGTTCTATTTCGTATCCTTCACGTGTAATGGGAGCCAGGGGCGGTGTTACCTCAGATTCCATGAACGTGTTTCCCTCGACGAGATTGAGAAGAAACTTACAAGCCTTAACTCCGGAAACCAAACAGTTGTCTGTTGGTATGATAGGGTAAGCAGATACGAGTATGAACTGAACATATCCAGTGAAAATGGAACACTACCAAGCTAAGGGTGTAGTGATAATGCTTATGTTCGTCATGCTTGGCTATGCAGTCGGAATGAGCGACATAACAACAGCATTGCTTCAAGTAATAGTTATATTGCTTGGCAACATATTGAATGTATTGTGTAAAATTCTAAACAGGTTGAAGAAATGAAGATTATTGTAACCGGCAGTGAAGGCTTCATAGGCAAAGCCCTCTGCAGAGAGTTAAGGAATCGTGGTGTTGATGTGGTCGGCATAGACCGTGTGTGTGGAACCGAAGCTGCTGATGTATGGCACATCTTGAAGGATGGTGGCATAGATGCAGTAATCCATCTTGCAGCACAGACAAGTGTGTTCAATGATGATCGAGAACAGATACTGAATGATAACATAGATGCTTTTGTCCGTGTTGCCGATGCGTGTACGGCTTATGGGGTGAGACTGGTATATGCCAGTTCATCAACGGCCAATCCTTGTAATACCACAAGTATGTACGGCATTTCCAAGCATTTTGACGAGCAGTATGCATCCATCTACTGTAAGAATGCCATCGGTGTGAGACTGCATAACGTGTATGGACCTAATCCGAGAAAGGGAACTCTTCTCAATATCCTCATGAACTCGGAAGAAGTGACATTATACAATGGCGGTCTTAACACAAGATGTTTCACTTACATAGATGATGCGGTCGAAGGGTTGATATGTGCCATAGTTTGTAAAGAGAAGCTTATTAATGTAGTCAATCCACAGGTTTGTACGGTCAAGGAATTTGCCGAAGAAGTAAGCAAGCATAATGGTGTCAAACTGAAATGCGTAGGGGAGAAAAGAGAATTTGATAATCCGTACCAGGATGTTAATGTTACTCTATTTTGTCCGCTATTGAATTATACCCCATTCTCCAAAGGGATAACAAAGGTTTTTGACTATGCCGAAGAAAGTGAGGAAAGGTAGAAAGGTTAGAATGGATGAATGGGACAAACCCACCCTCGGATGGAAAAAACGTGAGAGGTTCTGCAACATGCAGCCTAGAGTGAGAATCCACCGTAAGGGCGGGTTTTATTACATTTCCCTGTTTGCAAGCACAAAGGATGGAATGCCATTTGATGAAATCAAGAATTCGGGTGAGTGTGCAGAAGCCATTTCAAGCGCCGCCACGGAACTGATACTCTCAATGGTACGGCCGGACGATGAATGGTGCATCGTTACCACACCGAAACGCAGACACTTCACAGAGTATCATTTTGCGACTGACATCTGCAAAAAAATCGCCCGGGGGTTGAATATAAAATTCTATGAATCCGCTATCCAATGCCTTAACAAGACACGTATAAATCCGGAATTCCACCTTCTCAGACCTATATCAGAACAACGCATAATACTCTTTGACGATATATGCACAACAGGAAGTACAATAACAGCAGCCTACGACTTGCTTAGAGACCGTAAACAAGTCCTCTGCATAGTAGGCATAAACAACCATTAGCCTATGAATAACAGACTGACAGAAAAACAAGAGAGATTCTGCAATTATTACCTTGACTGTGACGGGAATGCAAGTGAGGCATACCGCATGGCTTATGACGCATCGAAGATGCAGCCTGAAACGATTTGGAGCAATGCCAGTAGGATGTTGGCCAGTAACAAGGTTGCAGCAAGGATAGCCGAACTGAGGTCAGAACGTGCTGAAGCATCGAAAGTTAACCGCGAAAAGGTGGAAAAAATCCTCATGGATATAGTGACGATGGACCCGAATGATTTGTACATGGTAGATCCTGTGACCGGTAAGATAAAACTCAAATCTCCGAAACAGATGCCAAAGAGGGTGAGAAATGCCATGAAGAAGATAAGCAATGACAAAGGGAAGGTAAGCTATGAATTTAATGGCAAGGTTGAAGCAGCCAAACTGCTTGCGTCTATGAACGGCTGGAATGCGCCTCAACAGATAGCATTGACGGGTAAAGATGGCGCAAAAACGAACGAAATCCGCATAGGTTTTGATGATGATACTGAATGAAATTTGAAAAATAGAATAATTAAGTGAGAAAAATATCGGGAGTTATACAAAAAATAATACGAAAAATCTGAAAAATAGAACAAAAGTAGTCGATTATGATAGTAAATCACAAGAAACTCAATCCGAATGCCTTCTATCTGCTGAAATATCTCAATGATGCTACACTGCGATTCATTATATTGTATGGTGGTTCATCATCGGGTAAGTCTTTCAGTGTAGCACAGGCTGTGCTTATACAGACATTGCAGGATGGTGAGAATACACTTGTGATGAGAAAGGTCGGTGCATCAATCAGTAAGACGATATATGAGGATTATAAGGTGGCTGCATCACTGCTCGGTATATCACAATACTTCAAGTTCATACAAAATTCAATCAAATGTACATACAACGGTGCGAAGATAGACTTCTCAGGTTTGGATGATCCGGAAAAGATAAAGGGTATCAGTAACTACAAGAGAGTACAGCTTGAGGAATTGTCAGAGTTTGAGTTTGCTGACTTGAAACAGATTCGTAAACGTCTGCGTGGTAAGAAAGGGCAGCAGATTATTGCAGACTTCAACCCGATATCAGAGACTAA
This sequence comes from Candidatus Phocaeicola faecipullorum, assembly GCA_018884025.1. Lineage (GTDB taxonomy): Bacteria > Bacteroidota > Bacteroidia > Bacteroidales > Bacteroidaceae > Phocaeicola > Phocaeicola faecipullorum. The sequence continues at coordinate 12,303 of JAHLFB010000090.1, read as the reverse complement.
CTGGATAAAGAAGGATTGGCTGGATAATGAGAAACTGCATGATGTCCCTATGGTTGTAGAGATTGGCGGTAAGGTCATACCTGCAGAACTCACAAAGGTCAAGTCTTTAAAGATGAATGAAGGCAAATCAATGGTCAATCCTAAAACTAAGGAGATAGAGGAATATCCGCCTAATATGGTTGTCATTCAGTCAACGTACCTTAACAACTTCTGGGTTGTTGGTTCGCCTGATGGAACGTATGGATACTATGATGAACAGTGTGTGATGGACTTTGAGCACGACCGTCTGTACGATCCGGATTACTACAATGTATATGCGTTGGGAGAATGGGGTGTAATCAAGACAGGTAATGAGTTCCTTAACTCATTCAATGTAGGTAAGAATAGTGGTGAATATCCTTACATACCAGGATTGCCGATACATCTTTCTGTCGACAGCAACGTGTTACCATACATATCCGTAAGCTACTGGCAGGTTGATTTGAGTAAAGGCAAGGATATGTACCAGATAGCAGAAACAACGGCTGAGAGTCCGAACAACAGCGTAAGGCGTGCGGCCAAACTGGTATCTAAGAAACTAATCGAACTTGGTTATGGCGATGTAATCTACCTTCATGGTGACGCCTCAGCAAAAGCGGCCAACACTATTGACGACAACAAACGCTCGTTCATGGATTTGTTTATCGACACTTTAAAGAAAGACAACTGGACAGTAGAGGATAAGGTAGGAAAAAAGAATCCTTTAGTATCCATGACAGGAGAATTTGTCAATGCTGTTTTTGAAAAGCAGCTGGCCGGCCTCAGCATCAACATCAATGACTCATGCCGTGCATCCATAGATGATTATCAGAGCGTACAGAAAGACGCGAACGGTGCGATTCTCAAGACAAAGGTAAAGGACAGTGTAACCAAACAGACATACGAGGAACACGGCCACCTTACCGATACGCTGAGATATGTCGTACACGACATCATGTACGAAGAGTATGTCCAGTTTGCCAACAGACGAAAACGTAATACGTACTCTGAGAAAGGAATGTTCTCATTCTTCAATCCGGGACTGAAATACAAGTACAAGTCCAGTATTGTCTATGTCATGCCTAATATCGAAGGCAAGTTCTATATGTGCCATGCTGGAGAGTGTGGCGATAAGTGGCACATGCTTGACCTTGTAATGCTTGAAACAACATCGAGTGCGGAAATGAAGAAGATGATAATATCGCATAAAGCTGATGTGTACATAGTGGAATCCTCACCTGCCTATTTCCAGATGGCAAGGGAACTTAGGTCATCACTTGAAGAAGTAAGAGTTAAGAAAGAGTATCAGGATATGAATAAGAGAATATCCGCTACATCTGATTTTATCAAGACTCATTTTCTGTTATCTGAAAGCGGAATGGATAACCCGGTATATAACTCATTCATTACAGAGGTTCTTGATTATAATGGTGCTGACAATATTGGTGCAAGTGCTCTGTTAAGTGGTATGGCATATAATATCATTAAATCATATACCGATTAACTAAACGTAAAAAATATAGCAAAAAAATTATGTTTTTATTTTGTAGTTTATAGCAAAAACGCTATATTTGCATTGTCTTAATAAATAAAACGGTCTTTTAAATTATGAAGTACAATCAGTTTTTTGCGGAATTGACCGCAGCGGGTTGTTACGTTCTCAGGCATGGGGCTAACCATGATATATGGTACAGTCCAAAGACGGGAAACAAGTTTGCTTTGTCAAGGCATGGCAAACAAGAAGTACCTACAGGCATGGAACGTAAGGCAAGAAAGATTCTTTTGGGGGATTAATTCCCCCACCTTTCTTGATAATTTAATGACTTAATTTATTTACAGGACAATTGGGGCGGCATAATGCCGTACCCCTTTTACTAAAAAATAAGAGTTATGAAAGTTACGGCAATTATGGAAAAGGCAAAGGACGGGTATTATTCTTGCTATGTGGAGGAAGATTTACCTGGTTTCGGATTATCTGGTTTTGGTGATACTGCTGAAGCTGCAAAAGAGGATATGCTGGAAGCATATAAGGAAATAAAGGAGATGCAGGCTGAGGAAGGTAAGGAAATCCCGGAACTGGAATTTGTATATAAATATGATATGCAGTCTTTTTTTGATTATTTCTCTTTTCTGAATGTGACAAAAGTTGCGGAATTGGCTGGTATAAATCCGTCTTTGATGCGTCAATATACATCAGGAGTAACTAACGCCGGACAAAAACAGTATGACAAAATACGTGTAGCAGTGGAAAGGATTTCTAAAGAGCTTTCCGCAGCCACATTCTAAAGATAATGTACCGCCGTGAGGCGAGACCGTTTATTAAGACAACAATAACCCCGTTCTGATTTATTTCAGTCCGGGGGTTTTTTGAATAACACGTTATACAGCAGCCTGATAGTACCTTAAATATAGATGAGAAGATAATAATGATGAAAATTGATATAATATATTTGCTTTTGCTAAAATATTGATTATTAGTCTGTTAGTACTGATTTGCCATATTCGTTAACTTTCAAGATTTAAGCAAAATGTAATTGGTGTTTTCCCAAGGTTTATCTTTGTTATATACAAGATAGATTATGGGAAATAACTTTTTCAGAGATAATACATTACCAGCTAACACGGCGTTGAAAATGTCAAGTGTTCCAGTCGGAAGCACTTCGGTCATCAGCACTCCTGTAGGTGGTGCTAAAGACTGGAGTGTAGAAGATTTGTTCGTATCTCCGTTTGTGTGTGGCCGTAATTACATGGAGTTATTCTACTCCGTTCCCGAAGTGTTCTTTCCGATAGATTATATTGCATCGCGTATCGCAGGTTCCGGCTTTCAGCTTAAGAAAGTCAAGGATGACAGTGTGGTATGGGAAAATAAGAGAATGAACCAGATTCTTACAAAACCAAACTGTATGATGTCATGGAAAGAGGTTATCTACTCTCATTTCGTGTATAAACTTTGTACAGGTAATGCCTTTTTCCGTGCGGCTATGGGTGATATATTCAAAGACCAGCCTAAATGGAAATGGTGTGATAACTATTGGGAGTTACCTGCTGATTATGTCAATGTAGAACCGAATCTTGGAGTTAACATACCTATGTTCGGTATAGCCAAGGAAGAGGAAATTATACGTTGCTATCGCCTGAACTATGGTTATGTAAGTACAATGGATATTCCTTCATTCCAGATATGGCATGACAGGGACGGGGTGCCGGAATATATGTCTGTTGACGGTTTCATGAAATCACAGAGCAGACTGGCCGCTCATCTGAAGCCTATTGCCAACCTCATAGCAGTATATGAAGCACGCAATGTGATATACGTTAAGCGTGGCGGTTTGGGGTTTCTTGTTTCGCAAAAGAAGGATGAAGCCGGAACGGTTGCGATGACGAAAAAAGAAAAGAAGGAAATTCTTGATGAACATTATGACAGATTTGGTCTTGACAAGCGCAAGTTGCCATATGGATTGAGTGATGTACCTCTGTCTTTCGTTAGAACAAACCTTACGATAAGTGAGTTACAGCCGTTTGAAGAAACTCTTACTGACGCTATTCAGATAGCCGGAGCATACGGTATTCCTTCGGTGTTGGTACCACGTAAAGACCAGTCAACATTCAGTAATCAGGCCACTGCAGAGAAAGCCGTATATACATCTACCATCATTCCGATGGCTAAGCAGTTCTGTAAGCAGCTTACGGCATTTCTCGGTCTTGAAGATGGTGGTTATTATCTTGACTGTGATTTTTCCGATGTGGATTGTCTGCAGCAGGGATTGAAGGAAGCTGAGGAAGTCAAGACAATGGTTAATACAAGATGCAAGGAACAGTTCCTTAGTGGCCTCATCAGTATCAATGACTGGAGAGCGCAAATTAACGAGAGCAGATTTGAAGATCCTCTGTTCGACAAGACGTTGTTTGATATGACGGACGAGGAAAGAGATATAGTAAAACAAGTAATAAGTCTTAACACAAAAAGCGAAGTTGAAGATGGAAGAGAAAACCAAAAGCCTACAGTACAGAACGAAGGCGAATGATGTGGATGAGAAGGGTATTGTCACTGTAGCGGTGAACGGTATCGGTGTGAAAGACTCGCAGAACGACATTTCCATGCCTGGTTCTTTCAACAAGACGTTGAAGGAGAATATCGGCAGGATGAGATGGTTTCTTAATCACCGACCCGACCAGTTGTTGGGTGTACCGCTTAGTGGCGAGGAAAAAGAGGGAAACCTCATTATGGTTGGTCAGCTTAATCTTGAGAAACAGATTGGGCGAGACACGTTGGCTGATTATAAGTTGTATGCCGAGAATGGCAGAACACTTGAACACTCTATCGGAGTGAAAGCTATAAAGCGTGATGAAACAGACCCGTGTAAGGTGCTTGAATGGAAGATGTTTGAATATTCGACATTAACCAGTTGGGGCAGCAACCCTCAGACATTCCTTGTAAACCTCAAATCAGGTACACAGGAACAGGTTAAGGATGCCATTGAGTTCGTAAGGAAAGCGTTCAGGAATACGAATTACTCGGAGGAACGCCTAAAACAGTATGATATGGAACTTAATCTATTGCTTAAAGCCGTCAATGGCGGTAATGTGGTGACCTGCCCTCATTGCGGACACCAGTTTGATTATGACGAACAGCATGAGCATACATTCACTCAGCAGGTACTTGACAATGCAGCGATGTATTCAAGCTGGCTTACAGACCGTATCGTAAGCCAGGAGATTGACAAGCTGGAACCGGAAGTACGTGCAGAAGTGATTGCACTTATTGATTCCGTTAAGTCGGAAGGACTGGAGTTGACAGAGAAATCTGTACAGAACTTCATGGCATATGTCCGTTGTCCTTCTTGCTATGGAAGGGTATATAGAAGTAACGCCTTGTTACAGGATGGTAGCACAAACATCTTTGCCGGAAAGTCTGAGCCGTCGAACGACACTCAGGATAAAACTGAAGGAGCGCACGAAGATGATGATGTTAAGAAAAAAGCCGCCGAAAGCACTTCTTTCTTTGGTAAACTGAATGAGGTATTTAGTAATAATGATTAAAATTTTAATTGAAAATGAAGAAAAAATTTACAGTTGCAGATTTCGGTCTCAAGACTGACGGCCTGCCACAGGAACAGGCTACTTTTATGAATAACATCACTAAGATGATGTGTGATGTCATCAATATGGCGATGGAAGGTGTGATATCGTCTGACGATATGGAAGAAAGACTCAAAAGCCTTAATGATAAACTGAACGGTTATGACGATGAACTGTTCAAGCAGTTGAAGAAAGATAACGAAGAACTGATTAAGACAGTTAAAGGTCTTGGTGATACTATCGAAAAGCTGAAATCCAAAGGTATCGGCATGGATGTTATCAACAAGTTCGATGAGAAGTTGAACGAAATGCTGGATTCCGAGAAATTCAAGGAGTTTGCAAGTGGTAACTGTCGCAAGTCTGGTGTGTTCGATGGTTTCTGTCTGAAGGATATTGTGTCGATGACAGAGAACTATGACGGTGACCATTTGATTACACAACAGCAGAACAGAGTAGTATCGCAGGTAGCCAATAAGCGAATCCATATGCGTGATGTTTTGACCACTTTGCAGGGCGACCCGAAATTCCCTAACTTGGCATTCTCTCAGGTTTATGACTTCGACCGCAACGCACGTTATGTGACAGAAAACGGAAGATTGCCTGAATCAAGTATTAAGGTAAAGGAACAGCAGACTGGCACAAAACGTCTCGGTACTCACATTCGCATTTCTAAGAGAATGTTGAAGAGTCGTGTGTTTATCCGCTCGTTCATCTTGAAGATGTTGCCTGAAGCCGTATATATGGCTGAAGACTGGAACATTCTGTTCGGTGACGGCAACGGAGAAAATCTGTTGGGTATTGTGAACCACACTGGAGTGTTGCCGATAGAGACGATAATCAGTGATACAGTTGTAAGCGGACAGGCAGGTTCTGTTAAGGCTGTATCAGGATATAACTCCAATAAAGACACAGTCGTAGAGTTTACAAATCCTCAGGATCTTATCCTTGATGGCATGACAATCACCTTTACCGGTGCTACTGGTATTACTGCTCTGAACAATGCAAATCAGCTTGTCAAAATGAGTGACCGCCAGATTCTATTGAAAGGTGTTGCTTACTCAGAAGAATCTTCAACATCATCAATGACATTCAAGGTAAGTAACGGTGCATTCAAGTCAGTTGAGGAGCCTAACTCTCTTGATGTAGTCAAGACTGGTTTTGCTGTAATGACATATGCACAGTACACACCAAATGCAATAGCATTGAACCCAATTACTGTCAATGCCATGGAAAGCGAAAAGGATACAACCGGCCGTAACCTTGGTATCATCCAGACTATAAATGGTGTTAAGTATATTGCTGGACGTCCAATCATTGAGACAAACAACATCCTGCCTGGCAAGTATTTGATTGGTGACTTTAATGTTGCGGCAAGTCTTGTTGACTATACATCACTTACCCTTGAATGGGCTGAAGATGTAGAAAGCAAGTTGCAGAACGAAGTTGTTCTCATTGCTCAGGAAGAAGTTATCTTCCCAGTGTATATGCCATGGGCGTTCGCTTATGGTGATCTGGCAGCACTTAAAGAAGCAATCACTAAAGCCTGATGCCTATGTATTTGCTTAATGGAGAAGAGAAGGCTCTGAAATCAGTTATAAAAGAACAGCGTATCCGTATTGGCCGTGGGTTGATTACTATCACCCCGGTCTCGGAAGCTGGGCTTGTTTCGGAAGAGGATGTCAAAAAGACATTCGAGAGCCAGCAGAAGGTCATAGATGAGCTTTCTGTAAAGAATGAGAGTTTACTGAAGGAAAATGAAGAATTGAAAGCAAAAATAGCAGAACTTGAAGTAGATGATAACAAAGATGTTGAAGATGCAGACTCTAAAGAAGTTGAGCAAACCGACACTAAAGAGGTTTCTGCCGAAGATGAAAAGGCAACCGTTGTTCAGGACGAGAAAAAGGTTTCTGCTACGAAAACGAAAAAATAAGGAATTGCCATGTTGATTGATGTGTCATATTTTGTATCAGGACCCCGTCATATTCAAAACGCCTCAACATCAAAGACGGCCGGTGCCGACTCTTTAGCGGTAACCGGTCATATTGAAGCATATATCAAGGAGTTACAGCCTGTTTTTTTGGAAGCGATGCTTGGTGTAGAGGAAGCTAAAAAAGCAAATAAATTCATTGAACAAGCTACGTGTGACAATGATTATTTTGCCGTAGAATTACTGGATAGAACAGACGATGATAAGTATTGGACTGTTTTGAAACAATTAAAAGAGCCATTCGCTGATTATGTACTGTTTAATATCCTTCGTGATGCCTCTTCGCAAGCTACAATTACAGGAAATGTAAGGCTTAAATGTGCTAACGAATATGTTTCGCCTATCAAAGCACAGGTTATTGCATGGAACAGGATGGTTGATGCGAATGTTAAATTCATTCTGTGGGCACGTGAAGGTAATTGTCCTATACCATTAGAGACACAGACTAATATGTTGAACAGGATAAACCAGTTTAATCTATGAAAGGTATTGTGGAGCTTCTAGGGGATGTTGTTAAGGCTACGGGCCAGAACCTAAGTATAACCATTCCTGTTGATGTAGAAAATGATAAGTTCGAAATGATTGAGAATCCCAACCTTAATTACATTTTCGGATCTGCTCAGTACATCAAGGATAAGCTGGATGAATATAGCAAAGTTCCATCAATGTCGGAACGTAAATTCCCATTGGTGGCTTTGTTTTGTCCTGTAACCGAAAAGCGTGATAGCATTGATTATCACGCTAAGGTTACATTGAACATTTTAATAGCTTGTTCGTCAACCAAGAGTTGGAGCAATGAACGTCGCCTACAGGCTTCATTCATTAACATTCTTAGACCTATTTATAACAGACTTATAACAGAGTTATTGAATGACGATAGGTTTGATATGGAATATGACGATATCATTCCACATGATTATTCCGAGAACTATTCGTATGGCAGATACGGAGCATACACAGAATCCGGTGAGGCAGTGAGCGAGCCTATTGATGCCATAAATATCCGCTCGATGGAACTGAAAGTTAAAAATCAAACTTGTAGATAATATGAGAAAGACAAGAATTTGCGATTCCGCAGAAATGAACACTGGTGGTTCTGCCTGCAGTGTGGATTGGGGAAAAGTCAAAGGTGCTATTATTGTCGAGCATGGTAAGAAGTTACCGGCGGACTTGACTCCGGAAAAGTTGGCTGAGTTGTGCCATGCAGACAGACCCGAGAGAATTTATCCTATCTTAACCTTCGTTGAGTATGCAAAGAGTGGGGGTGAAGCACAAGTCAGTGCAGTGGGGTATGGTCCTAACCAGTACAACGGCCTCAACGCTCAGACGGATACATTCACTTTAGCACGTTTCGATGAAATGCTTAATGCTGAACTCCTTCGTTGCGCAAATAAACAGTGGGATGTATATTACTGGGATAGCAATAAGATGCTTATTGGTTATAACGATGGAACAGATGAGCTTGCCGGCATTCCTATGTCTGCAATCTATCCTGGTTCTACTCCTTATAGTACCAGCGGTGCCAAATCTAGCATGACAGTTAACTTCGCACACCTTGACGCTGAGGATAGTCAGTTGAACTTTGACTATGTGAAGCTAGATTTTAATCCTGCAAGTGTGTTAAAGGGTTTGACAGAGGTTATGCTTGTAGAAGCAAGCAGCGGTAAATATAAGGTTGTAGAGTGTATTGGTGGGTATGACAGAACAGCAGAGTTTGCTGATGCGCTTTCTACTGGTGCAGAGCAGGTGTTTACCGGAGTAACATCGGCAAGTTATGAAGGCGGTCTGATTACCATTACTGCTGGTGAAGGTGAAATCTCAGTGAAACAGCCGTCTGTCTTGTACACTAACGATATCAAATGGGTTGAATTTGTCAAAATTGTAAGAGCGTCAGCATGAGAGTAGATGGAGTAACCTTCGTTGTGGCCGAGGTTAAGAAGGTCACGAAGGAAAAGTTTATTGAGAACCATATCGGCGTACTGTGGCAATCTATCAAAGAGAACGACAGGAAAAAGAAACTGTCTGATGTATATGACAGTATCGTTGGCAAGCCTAAACAGGAGGTAGCCGCTGCCGAGACAAGTAAGTAGTTGGTAAGTAACTGAGCCGGGCATTAGTCCGGCTTTATTTTTATTGTTATGGCTGATTTTGAGAAACTGGAACATTCTATTCATAGTATAGTGGCTGGACTAGAGAATGTTGTTGCTGAATGCTTGATGCAAAACAAATCTATTGTTGAAGATTTGATAGGTGAACAGTTGTATTCCGGACTGGATGGTGACACCAACAGTCTCAGACCTTCATATTCTGATGATCCATTCTTCGACATCAAGGGACGATGGTATCACGATTCGGACGGTTATATAGAATGGAAGAAGAAATTAACTCCACCTGTAACCAGTCCGCGCCTTAACTTGCCACCACGACCTGTGGATATCCCTAACCTGTATATCACTGGTACGTTTCATGAGAGTATCCGTGCTACGGTCAATGGTGGAAAGGTTTCAATCAATACGGTCGGGTTCTCTGATGGTCCGGACATAGTCAGGAAGTACGGTGACAATATCCTTAACCTTGGTATGGATGCCAGGGAATATATAATTATTGAATTGCTTGAGCCGTTTGTCGGTAGTTTCTTTAAAAAGTATGGGTTCTGATGGGATGCAGTTGCGAGAATAAGAAAAGGATGTCTGATTATGAGCATGTAGCCATGCTTGCCAAGAAGGCAGCCGTCATGGAAGGGTGTGTCTATGTGATATACCGGAAGAAAGACGGTACGTATGCCTTTGATAAAGAAGGCACAGAGATATATGGTACTATTGTTGAATATAAACATTATTTGTAATGGCAGATATAAAGTTAAAGGATTTCGTTGATGAGGAATCGTTCAAGAAATTAGTAGAGCTTGATGGGAAGATAACCAGTATAAAGGAAACTTATGCCGAAGCGGCAAAGGAGCTTGCAAAAGGACTGACAATTGAAGTCAGATGTAAGGGAGATCTTGATAAGTTGCAGAATGTCTATAATACCCAGATGCGTAATGTATCATCAGCATCTGATTCATTGACCGAAGCTTTCAGGAAACAGTCTGAGGTTGCTGAGCAACTTATGAAGAAAATCAAGGAAAAAACTGAAGCTGAAAAGCTGAGTACGAAAGAAGTTAAGGAGCTCTCCAAGGCTACCGCAGAAGCATCAAAAGCCGTACAGCAGGCAGCTAAGGCAGAGGAAGCAATGAATAAGGCACAGAGGGCAGCAAACACCACCAGAAAGGCTGCGACTATGACTGAGGAGGAACGTATTCGCACTATTAAGGAAGCGCTTGCTTTGGCAGACAAACAGGTACACAGTATTGATGAAGCCAATGAAGCAAATAAGAGATTGCGCCAGGCTGTTAAGATGGTACGTGATACAGATGAAGGTTATAAGGATACGTTAGGAAAGCTTAATGCTACCATAGGCGTGAATACTGACTATGTAAAGCGTAACAGCGACCGATACACCCAGCAGAAGATGAATATAGGTAATTATACCGAAAGTATCAAACAAGCGTGGATGGAACTTAATAACCTTAATGACTCCATGCAGAATCTTGGTATCATGGGTGGTGGTTTTGGTAGTTCTTTAGGTGCACTCGGTGATATAGGTGGTATATTTGAGAGTATAAAGGGGTATAGTTCCGTATTCAGTAATAAGTGGTTGCTGGGGCTTGGTGCTATAGGTGGTGGCGCTGCTTTAGGTTACGGCTGGTGGGTAAACTATAACAAGGGACTGGTTGAAGCTACCAGATTGACTCAGCAGTTTACTGAAAAGAGTGGTGACGATCTGAAAGAATATAGAACAGAAGTACAGACGATTGCAGATTATTACAATAAGGATTTCAGAGAGGTTCTGATAGGCGCTAATGCTGTATCCAAGCAGTTTGGCATAGATGCCAGTGAAGCTATTAAACTCATTCAGGATGGATTTATTGCCGGAGCAGATGCAAACGGTGAGTTCCTGGATACATTGAGGGAATATCCTGCATACTTCAAGGAAGCCGGCATAAGTGCTGAAACATTCATTGCAATTACTGCACAGGCTGCCAAGTCTGGTATATACTCGGATAAGGGTGTTGATGTTATCAAGGAAGGTAATCTTCGTATCCGTGAAATGACTACGGCCACAGCTGCAGCATTGGAAGGTATAGGTATTTCAGCTACTGAGGTTCAGGAACAGTTGAAATCAGGTCAGAAAACCACATTTGACATCATACAGATGGTATCAGAGCGTCTGAATGAATTGCCGGACAGCGCGTCTGTTGTCGGTACTGCATTGGCTGACATCTTCGGTGGTCCGGGTGAAGATGCCGGACTCCAGTATATCCGAACCTTGAAGGATATTAAGACAAATCTCAACGATGTTAAAGCTACTGCAGGTGAAGTTGGTGAAGCGCAGGAAGAATATTTGCAGGCGCAAAAGGATTTGGCCACAGAGGTCGCAAAACTCTTTGATGCTACAGGTGGGGCATACGAGAGTATGGCAGCAAGAGTAAAGGCTTCTATTGCATCCATGAACGCAGACCTTGTTAAGTGGGTACGGAAAAGTTTTGAAAGTGTCGAAGAACTATCTGCAAGAGAAGAATCCGAAGCACGTGCTGATGGTAAGAAATATGGTACTGAAGATGTTTTACAGCAATATGAGACAATAAATGCTAAAGCAGATGAATACGTTAAGCAAGGTCTAAAACGAGAAGAAGCATTCAACAAGGCAAAAGAAGAAAGAATTAAATCAATGCAAACTACGCTTGAGTTTGAGAAAAAGGAACTTGAGGATGCTATAGCTATAAACGTAAAATATAATAAAGAACTTGAAGGCTGGAGCTTTTGGAGTAATACCAGTAGAAGTAAAAGGGATATTAACAAAGATATCGGAACTTCATGGGCTGACAGAATGGTTGCAGAACGTAGCGTTAGTAATTGGACAACCCAGTTAGAGTTAGTTCAAAATTATCAAGACCCAACTTTAAAGACTAATACTGCTGGAACAGAAACAGTGGATGATAAAACAGTACGTCTTGAAACTGAGAAAGCATTGCAGGAGTCACGTATTGCATTGATGGAAGAAGGATTGGATAAAGAACTGGCTGTTATCCGTAATGGCTACCAGCAGAAGATTGATGCCGTAAAAGGTAATTCGTCTGCAGAAGTGGCACTGAGAAAATCCCTTCAGGAAGAAATGAA
>JAHLFB010000089.1 GCA_018884025.1 Candidatus Phocaeicola faecipullorum | reverse complement strand
GTTTTCAACAGCTAGAGTTTCTTAAAGGGAAGGAAAGCACATTGAATGAACTTCTTTTCTTTTTTCCTAACCCAAGTTTGATAGTAAATTTATGCTTTTCTTTGCTACTCAGTATTTTGCAATTTTCATTTGCTCCTCTGTGTACTACAAACTTTTTTCTATTTTGATTTTTCTGAATGGCATCTTCTTATATTTTAGTCGTTCATAAATATCTTTTACCGCTAAGGTTGGTTCACTACAGATTCTCATATGCACCTTTTCACCCAATGCGTTGATGGCTTCTGTAGTGACAGCCTTTTGGGTGGACATTATTCTTACTATTTCAGTCCAGTAATGTGTCATACCTGTTTGCTTTAGGCGGTAACGGATTGTGTTGACAACCCAATATGCGAGTAATCCCAAAAACAGATGGGCATCAGAGTGATCATCTTTCTGATGATATATCGGTCTAAGATTCAGGTCGGTCTTGAGCTGCCTGTTTGTACATTCGATTTCACGGGTAAGATTATAATAGTCCCAAGTTGTCTTTTCATCAAAATCAGCCACATTTGTTCTGAGAAAATATATCCCGCTGTCCCAGTCTACATTCTCAGGCACTGCTATGCGCCACTGAATGTCAACCATGTTCTTAGGTGTTTCAGTATGGTCTGGTATATAATCAATAACATAATATTTGGAGATAGACGGATATTTCTGTCTGGCTCTGCCTACACGTTCGATGACTTTTACATAACTTTTTGTTCCGTTCTTCTTTGTCAGGGAATCCTTTATCTTTTCCAGTTCTTCCTCGAAACGCTGCTTGAACTTGCGGTTCATTGAGGTTTCCTTGAGACCTTTGGCTGCCGAGTCAATCTCCAGATAATAGTCACCGTTATCTTCATGCTTTACCTGTGTAAGTCTGATGGGCTGCTTCTTGCAGTCAAGCACGGTTACGGTTTTCGTCTCAGGGTCCAGTTCATAGTCAGTAAGCCGTCTGCGACTTACACACAAGTAGTTGTATCCTTTCTCCTTTATCTTTTTCAGATTATCCTCAGTGGCTATACCTGCGTCAAGACAAACCAGGACCTTTTCTTTGGGGGTGCCAGGCATTCTTGTCTTTGAATTGAGTGTCTCCACCATATCAGGCAAGGAGTTCGGGTCTGCTGTATTACCTGCTAAAATGGAAGAATAGCGTATGAATCCCTCTTTATTTATGCATAAGGCAAGTACAAGAAGCTTACAGTCGGAGCGTTTCTCTTTAGAACGGCCGAACTGGGCTTTTCTACTGTTGTCCTTTCTACCTTCAAAGTAAAAGTTCGTCAAGTCAAATATGGCAATCCTGTTTGTGATGTTAAACAGGTCGTCCGTCTTCATGCAAAGATGCTTCTCGAGTTTATCCTTAAGTTCGTAGAGTGCAGGTGCTACCTTATATATGGACTGATAGCCCGGTCGCCAGTCCTGATTCCCACTGACTAGTTCACATACGGCAGAGTTTTCATCCATGATACGCATGGATTTAAGCTCGGAGGATGAATATATGGTACGGGTGATAAGGTGTGCCAACGCTGTATTTATCTTGGTTTCGCTCCAGCCTTCATTCTTTAGGAACTTCTCAAGCTCCAATTCCCGTAAAGCTTGAAGGCACATCCACTCAGCGCCAATCTCACGTGCATCTGTATGTTCAATGGTATTGACGTCAACCAATCTTTCACATTTCTCACGTGACTCTTCAATAGTAGCCTTGACTGCGTCAACACTACCGTTCTTAACCATCAAATCCCAGTACTCCATGGTCTTACGCTGTACAAATTCATTATACTTGGAGAACGGATTGCCGAACAGGTCTATCTCTGCCTGATGCTCGTGAAGATAAGTCAGACATTTTCCAATATCTCTGATGTCCTCAGCACGGTACTCTTCTGTAATAAATCCTACATTCAGCATGACACGACTGCGAACGCGGCCACTCAAGTCGCGGAATGACTCCTTGATGCGGTAGTACCAGTCATCTTTTTGAGTCTTCGGGTTGTATCTAAGCTGAGACATAAAATGCATAGTGGGACAAAGATACAACATTACAAAGACAGTTCTGTGTACTACATTTTAATTTTGAGAAATGCTAAAGCTGATAATCAATGGATTAGTGAAATTATACAGCTAAAAAATAACTAAAAATTTTTTTTGGCTATCAAACTTGGGTTAACATCTTAAAAAAGACGCCTGACCAAAGCTGAGGTTATGTGAAAGGTAAGATCTTTTTACCGGGAATCTATTTTAATTCCCGGTTTTTTATGCTTTTCTTTATAAATTCTCGATTTCCTCGTCAGATAAACCTGTACATAATTTGATTTGCTCAAAAGAAATACCGTTCTGTTTCATCAAGCGGGCGGTTATTAATATACCTTCAGCTTTACCAATTGCTATTCCTTTCTCTAATCCTTTTTTTTCTGCCGACTTAACAGCATAGTCCATAACATTCTCATTATCCCGGTATATTTTCAGGGCAGCCTCGTATTCAGCCCGTTCCTTCTTGTTCATA
>JAHLFB010000088.1 GCA_018884025.1 Candidatus Phocaeicola faecipullorum | reverse complement strand
CATATACCAATATCGCGCCCGTATGTCCTTGACTTGCTGTAAAAGTATCAGATTATGTGTCCAGTCCAAGTGCTTTATGGGAAGAGTAAAATTGTATGTATCCATTTGTGCAGCCACTGGTTGCGTAATTGAGGGAACGGCATCTTTTACCATCGTCAGTTCCTGATTATATTCATTGAAGAACTGCATCATGCACTGCATATTGCGCACTGCCAAGACCGAGGCGAAAGCGGCACTTGTGGCAAAGGTCGGTTCTCTTTTGGGCAGCGGCAAATTGAAAGAGCTTGAAGCCGACAACCGCACCCTGCAAGGCGAGGTTGCCGCCCGTGACGAGAGCATAGAGGTATTGCAACAGCAAATGCAGCGGCAACAGGAGGAACACCAATGCCAGCTTATGGAACTGCAAGCCAAGCACCGCAGGGAAATGGCGGATAAGGAAGCGGAACACCAAAAGGAAGTGTCATTCCTGAAATCTATCATCCAGAAAGCCAAGAAATGGTTTCCGTTGTCCCAAGAGTTGGTGTATATGGAGGAGTTCTGCCTCAAAGTCGGCTTCAACGAGAGGCAGACCGCCACGCTCATCAGCGGCAAGCCGTTGTTCTACGAAGGCGAACTCTATTCGGAGGAACACAGGAGGAAGTTCATGACCGAAAGGGCTGGTTTCCAAGTGGTGAAAGACCCGGCGGACAAATCCAAACTCGCACTTGCAATCAATGGGCAAGTGATTGGCGAATGGTTCAAGGAACAGTTCGACAGGCTGTTTTCATCCATTCGGAGGACGGTTACACCGCCTCGTAAAAGCAAAGGCTTGGGATTATAAACAAAGTCAACGGGAGGGTAGCAAGTCTGTGTTTTGGGCAGACCAAAACATGTTTGTTACCCTCCTGCAAACCAACGTAAATCAAGAAATACCGCATATTCAGCCACAAGCATGTTTTAATGCGCATTTTGACGTAGTGCCGTCCTTTTCAAGATGTAGAAACAACTGGTACTGAATACATCTCTTAAATAAGGAATGGCTGATATAAAAGGATGCAACTTGCGTGGTTTAAGCCTGAATTTGACTTTGTAATGAGGATTAATGAGCCAAAGTTGCCTATCTTTAATGCAGAGGTCTGTGCTCATCAGCAAGTCCTCAAACTGTTCTATTGTTATATGCGTTTGTTTGATGGAAAGCAGTTCATTTATGCAATCATTACTTTCGCCCGAAGCCCTTAGCACCAAACGGTATAAACTTGTGGGAAGAAGATGGATGAAAGGAAAGTGGGACAATAGACTGCTTCTGCATATCTGTTGATGTCCCCCAAATGGCATTTGCCATGCGGGAAATGCCATAAATATAACTCCATTAGGCTTCAAATAATTACCCAAGCCGGATAAAAACAGTTTCTTGTCTGCAATATGTTCTATCACATCATGGCAGATAACAATGTCAAAGTTCTGTTCTAACCCTTTTTCCTTGAAAATATCGTTTGCAATAAATGTACCTTTTGCACCTGCTTCATTAAAGAAACTATTTGCTTCTTTAATACGTCCTGCGGCTATGTCAACTCCTACGGTATGGCATCCCATAAGAGAAAAGGGCAACAGATTACCTCCTTCCCCGCATCCAATTTCCAGTACGCTTGTATTTTCTCCTACCGTATGCCGTCTGAGAATATATGGAATGAAGTATTCCTTACTTGTAATGGAAAGCTCTTTAAAATATGTCGCTCGGTCACTATGTCGTTTTTGCATACAATTGCCATTTAATGATTACATAGACAAGAGCGACATTTCCACAAAAGACTGCATGAACAAGCGTATTTTTTTCTACCATGACAGCCGTATTCCTATGGGCAAAGTTACATTCAGAGGCTTTTCAGTCCTGATAGTCTTAATGCCGTCGCCAGGATTAAAGTAATAGTGCAGATTGGGTTCAACGTATATACCTATGGTTGGTGTTATTTGATATTGCAAACCAAAACCAATGTTTGTTGACCATTGCAAAGACGGATGTAAGTCATATTTTTCTTGCTTGATGGTTTGTTCATTGTCAAACAATGATTCCTCAACAGAAGCCTTTATGGGCACATCCAAAGTTAGTCCGGCAGATGTGTAGATGGAAAATTTCCCGTTCTTCCAAATATTGAAATTGCCTTTCAAAGGAATGCCTATATAATGAATTTTTTGTGCCCGTTTCAAATGCGTATCGTCACTTGATGTAAATTCGGAACGAAGCAGTGTATATTGTATGCCTGTTTCTATCCCCCAATGTGCATTTATTTTCTTTTGTGCAGACAATGAAAATACTACGGGAGCGCAGTGGTGGCTCTCTTCCAAAACTTCTTTTGGCTCACCAGAGGTGATACTACCGGGGATAATAATTTTTTGGAAGCCCGTTTGATGAGTTACACCCGAATAAGAGATTGACAACATCCAATTTTTATCCCTTTTGGCTGTTGTTAAATAATTGGGAATTCTATTATTGGGCAGACGTCCTTCCGAATCTTGTTTGGACTTCTCTTTCTTTTCGTCAATGTCCGTGGATTTGTCTTTTCTTTCTATTATACTATCTGGGTAGGTGCTCGATATTTTATTAGTACATATGACATCTGTAGCCGCATATTCATCATGAACCTGCTGGAAAATTATTAGAGATGGAATATCTGAATTTATTGTATCTGCGTGGGATGGAAGTTCTGTATGCGGCACATCATTATTTTTCCGTCCTTTCGTTATGGCCTGTTCTTTTGGCACTGATTTGTCTTTTTCGTTGCGAAAAATGTATAATGAGAGAATAGATAGTAATGCCCAAAAAACAATCATCCGATATTGGGAGAATAGTTTGCGTAACATATCCTTAGCTCTTGATAATTGAGAAGAAGATGAATGTGGGGCAATGTGCAGTAATAAGCTTATTTCCTTGTGTGACAATCCCTCCAATACAGCCAGTTTGAAGATTTTGCAATACCCTTCGGGCAATTGTTCAACCAATTGTAGCATAGTATTATATGGAGGGAACTCATCTGTGTAATCAAAATCTATTGGTTCTTCACCATAGCTAATCTCGTCCAATGAAATTATGGTTGTCGTATTATATTGCTCCAAATAACGTAACGATAGATTACGCATTATTTTCCCCATCCAACTTTCTAACTTGTTAGGAGACCGTAATGAATGGATAGATGACATGATAACAATAAAACCGTCATGTAAGATGTCCTGAGCTGCCTGTCTGTTTGTAACATAATATGAGCAAATCTTCAGCATTTTATCGGCATAGGCCTTGTAGAGCAAACCCAAAGCCTGCTCATTTCCTTTTTTGCATAACTCTACAAGTTCCTTATTATTCATGTCACATTGATGATTTCATATTTATATATGATATGATTAAATCAGAAAGACTGCACATTTAATGTACAATTAATATTTTTTAATAAATCGGATTTGCTACATGCTTAAAAGAACGTTTTGAAAATTCTTTTCTTTTGTTTCCTTTTTATATCTTTGCCAACAATAAAGAGTTACCTAAACAAGCAAAGCGATGCAGACCACGGCAATTGGAACGATTGCCAACTCATTACCCGAAAACGAGGCAATTCTTCTAACTATCTTGATTTCAGATGGGTATATTCCTTATACAGATTTACTAAATTATTTTGTATGGCAGACGATTTCTGCAAGTTTTTTGATGCTATGATGAAGAAATACACATTGAAATCTGACAATAAGCGTGCTTATCACCGCGATTCAACCATGTCAAAGTCTGAAATTATGCTTATTATGATAATGTTTCATGACTCTGG
>JAHLFB010000087.1 GCA_018884025.1 Candidatus Phocaeicola faecipullorum | reverse complement strand
TCCCGGACCAATCTTCTCGTCTATGTCAGGACAATGCTCTTTCAGAAAGTCTCTGTAGTCCTTGTCTATAAAGCATATTTCCATGCTTTCTCCGCCTTTTGCCTTGGCTTCGAAGCCTTTCGATGCAAGGTATTCCCTTACTTCTACCTTAGTCATCCCACCGAGCGGGAACATCATTCTTCGGAGTATCTCCTGTGGAAGTTTCCATAGGAAATATGACTGGTCTTTTGTACTGTCATCGCCTGTGAGTATATATCTGTTTCCGTTTCTTTCTTCCATGCGGCAATAATGACCTGTAGCTATGTAAGCACAATTGGTTTTGTCTGCCCATTCACACAATATTCTTTCCTTGAAGAGCGGATTACACATAACGCACGGGTTAGGGGTACGGCCACGCATATATTCGTCGATGAAATACTTCACTATCACCTGCTTGAACTCTTCGCGTACGTCTGCCACATGATGTTCTATACCCAGTCTGGCAGCCAGTGCTTTTGCTTCTAGCACAAAGTTCGGCTCTTCCTGACCGGGGGTGGAGAACTGCGACGCAATGTCCCATGTACGCATGGTTACGCCCACTACTTCATATCCTTTTTCCTGAAGCATGATGCATGTGGCAGAACTGTCTATTCCGCCGCTCATGCCTACAAGAACTCTCTTTTCTCTTTCTTTCATTCTTAGTGTCGTTTTGTATTAAATAACAGCAGGTGAGGCGATGATGTTCATAAGATAGGGTTTACCTATACTTATTTTATGAACTTTTTGGCAACCTTATGATATGTATCGAGGTTTACGCCAAGCTTTTCGCCAAGGTCTATCATATCGAAAAGCATTCCCTGTATCTCAGACTGGTGACCTTTGGCAAGGTCTTTCTGCATAGAGGCTGTACTATGAGGATCGAGCTTGTCTATTACCTTCAGATTATACTCAATAGGGTCTTCAGGGAAAACTACACCAAGACGACGGCCTATCTCTGCACTTTCGGCAGACAGCCCCTTGAAAGTGTCGCGCACTTCGCCTTCGTGCTGTACTTCGCCCATCGGGACATCGTGATATGCTCCCGTGCAAGCCATGGCGGAAATGAATGCCCATTTGATGAATGTATCACGGTTTATATCGTCGGATACATCTACCTTAATACCGCATTTACGCAGCGTATCGGCTATTTCTTCCAGCCTTTCATGGGCAACACCTTGCTCCGGACGTGCACCGAACACGAGACGGAATATTTTTCCCATTTGCGTGATCTCACCTTCGCCAGATACGAAACCTACAATGTATATACATCCGTCAAGAACTTTCACCGATGGAGCAAGACGACCGATTCTTGGTCCTGTACCATAGACATTAAGTATCGGAATAACGAGTGTGTCCGGGGTAGAGGCACGTTCAAGTACGTCTTTTATAGAATCAATGGAATAGCCTTTTACGCATACGAAAATAACATCTGCCTTGTCGTTGTATTCTTCGGATGTACAGGCTTTTACTTTGAGAAAGTGTTCTCCCTTAAGGTCGGATTTCAGGTGTAAACCATACTTACGTATTGCTTCAAGGTGTGAGCCGCGTGCTATGCATGTGACGTCTTCACCGTTTAAAGCCAAAAAACCGGCGATGCTACCTCCAACGCCGCCGGTTCCTATGATTAGATATTTCTTTTGCATATATAATCGTGATTATACATTAAATCTGAAGTGCATGATGTCGCCGTCCTGAACTACATAGTCCTTGCCTTCTACATTCATCTTTCCGGCTTCTTTTACAGCAGCTTCAGAACCGTATTTTATGTAATCGTCGTATTTGATTACTTCTGCACGGATAAATCCTTTTTCAAAGTCTGTATGGATTACACCTGCACATTGTGGTGCTTTCCATCCCTTACGGTATGTCCATGCCCTTACCTCCTGTACACCGGCTGTCAGGAATGTTTCCAGGTCTAGCAGTTTGTAGGCTGCCTTTATCAGTCGTGATACTCCGGATTCTTCGAGACCTATTTCCTGCAGGAACATTTGACGGTCTTCGTATGTTTCCAGTTCGGCTATATCTGCTTCGGTTTTGGCTGCTACAACCAGTATTTGTGCGTTTTCGTCTTTTACAGCTTCACGAACCTGGTCAACGTATTTGTTGCCGTTTACAGCGCTTGCTTCGTCAACATTACATACATAAAGAACAGGTTTGCTGGTGATGAGGAACAGTTCTCTTGCTATCTTCTGTTCGTCTTTTGTCTCGAATTGAACTGTACGTGCCGATTTTCCCTGTTCCAGTGCTTCCTTGTATTGTACAAGCACTTCATAAGTCTGTTTTGCGACCTTGTCTCCACCAGTCTGTGCCTGTTTCTGCACTTTCTGTATGCGGCTTTCTATTGTTTCAAGGTCTTTCAACTGGAGTTCTGTGTCTATAATCTCTTTGTCGCGCACCGGGTCAACGCTTCCGTCAACATGTGTAACGTTATCGTCATCGAAGCAGCGCAAAACATGAATGATAGCGTCGGTCTCTCGTATGTTTGCAAGGAACTTGTTTCCTAATCCTTCGCCTTTGCTTGCTCCTTTCACAAGTCCGGCAATATCAACGATTTCAACTGTTGTTGGAACGATACGCTGAGGATTTATAAGTTCTGCCAGTTTGTTCAGACGTTCGTCTGGAACGGTTATAACACCTACGTTAGGTTCGATAGTACAGAAAGGGAAATTGGCTGCCTGAGCCTTTGCATTAGATAAGCAATTGAAAAGTGTCGATTTACCTACGTTCGGTAGGCCGACAATACCGCATTGTAGTGCCATAAATATATATAAGTTTTTTATTTTTAGATTTAAAACTTTGCAAAGGTACTTATTTTATTATTAAAAGCAAAGTAATGATATATTGCTTTGTTATTGTTTGTTATGATAATTATTCGTATTTTTGCAGTGTCACATAGAAATGTGACATAATTTTTTTTAATAGAAGAGCGTTTTAGATATTATCCTGTTATGAAATCTGGACAATTTCATTCCCTAAGGATAATAAGCAGAAACGCTCACGCTCATGCTATATACCTATCTTGTGCTTGGATAGTTTATATAACATTTAGCGTGGGCTATTTGTTTATTATTTTGGGAAGGGCAGTCCAGAGCCTCATAACGGTAATATCCAAATAGTTCCCACGCTTTTCTTTTTTTATTAATTTTATCCTTGGGGACGGATAAAAGAAAATAAATCATTAGAATGAAAACATTTAGGTTTATTGGTATGGTATTGATTACCATGCTTATGTGTGTGAACTTTACTTCTTGTAAAGACAGTGAAGACGGTCCTTCATCAAACAGTCTGATTGGAATTTGGGAAGGAGTAGAAGCAGACAGTTGGTCTATTGTTCCAGGTAGCCATGATGAAGATGAGGAATGGTGGGCAAGCAGTCCAGATAAGGATACTAACAATGGTGTGGACATATCCAATTATCGTATAGAATTTAATTCTGACATGTTCTATCGTATTTATCTTTATAATGAAAATAGCAAAATGTGGAATCCCGGAGGGGTAGGCAAGTGGAGCGTATCAGGCAAGAAGATAACACTTGTGTCGTACGATTCAGGAAAAGATGAATATAATGAAGATAATCCTGACGAGTATAATATTTTGGAGCATAAGGATGCTAAAATGACTTTGGAATATTATAAGAATACGCCTGCCAGTGAAAATTACAGAAAAATGACTTTCAGACAGATTGCGACAAAAGACGAAATGTTTAATACAGATGATATTAATACAGGAGATTCTTCATTTGATATAAATGCCAAGATTAAAAAGGAATATCCTTCAAAATATATAGGTAAATGGAAATGTAGCTCATCAGAAGCAATGGAATTTATAGAAAACGGTGGAGGTCGTTGGTGGTTTAATTATGGTGGTAGCTGGGAAACAGAATACGTTGAAGATAATAGAATAACATGGTTTGTAAGTAACGGGGCATTATTTATTGATGAAGGTGAAAGTAACATTGGAGATGAAGAGTATTATGTTTATAATATAATAAAAGATACTAATAGTCAGATTGTTCTTGAAAATACAGGTTATATTTATACCGAAAAAGGAGGGTATGATGATACCGAAATGGATTCAAAAGGAGAATTAGTAACACTTACCAAGATTGACTAATAATTAAAAAAAAGAGGCAATCCGAAACCGGATTGCCTCTATGAAAGAGAGATTTATTTTATTTTTTGTCAGCTATTCTTTCTATTTTACTTATCCATTGTAACTGTCATGTCAGGAATAAGGATGAATGCGCCCTTTTTGCTATTCCATTTGTAGTATTCTGTTGTGACGCTCTTGCTATCGTATGTATAGCAGATTTTCAGGTCGTTTACCCAACAGTTGTCCTCTGCATTCCATTTCTGTGACATATTTTCAGTCATCTGGTTGTTTGCATCATACTTATAATTATATTTCATATATTTAGTAAGCAGATTGTTGTCCATCTTATAGACTGTTTCTGCAACTTTCACTCCGTTAACTTCTTCAGCATTGTAAATCAGGTTGTTATTCAACTTTGCAGCTGAAATAGTAGCATTAGCAATAAAAACTGTTACAATTACTAACAAGGTTTTGATAAAATTCATATCTTTCATATTTTTAATATTTTAGGTTTAACTTACAATTTGTTTCTGATTACGATGCAAATATAGATGTTATTTCTATATCTTGTATAGTTTTACCCAAAAATTTAGCTTGAAATTAGCAAAATGTTAGTTATTTAACTTTAGTTTACAGTTTAATCATATTAATGTGCTTCAAGCCAATTTTGACCCCAACCACAGTCTGCAAGCAAAGGTACTTTCATTTTGTAAGCAGCCTCCATTTCAGATATCACAATTTGCTGCACTTTTTCCTTTTCTTCGCTCAACACGCTGAAATTGAGTTCATCGTGTACCTGAAGTATCATCTTCGACTTTATTCCTTCTTCCATGAAGCGTTTATATATTCTGACCATTGCAACTTTTATTATGTCAGCTGCACTACCTTGTATAGGAGCGTTTATCGCATTTCGTTCGGCATATCCTCTTACTACGGCATTTCTTGAGTTTATGTCAGGAAGATACCTTTTACGCTTGAATATTGTCTCAATGTAACCTTTTTCTCTTGCAGTACGGATACTTTCGTCCATATATGCTTTTACCTGTGGGTAGTTTTCAAAATATCCGTCAATAAGTTCCTTGGCTTCTTTCCTGTCAACATTGAGTCTTTCTGCAAGACCGAAAACAGAAATACCGTATATAATGCCAAAGTTGGCAGTCTTCGCTTTGCTTCTTTGTTCTCTGGTTACTTCGTTGATGTCTATTTTATATATCTTAGCTGCTGTAGCCGCATGAATATCCTGCTCCTCTTTGAAGGCTTCAATCATATTCTTGTCTCCACTCAGGTGTGCCATTATTCTAAGCTCTATCTGAGAATAGTCGGCTGAGAAAAATTCGCATCCGTCATCAGGTATGAATGCTTTTCTGATTTCTTTTCCGTCATCGTCTCTGACCGGGATATTCTGAAGGTTAGGATTGCTTGAGCTTAATCGTCCTGTGGCTGTAACGGTTTGGTTGAAAGATGTATGTATCCTTCCTGTCTTTGGATTGATAAGTTCTGGTAGTGTGTCGATATATGTGCTTAGAAGTTTTTTCAATCCTCGATAGTCAAGAATTTTTTCTACTATCTGATGTTTGCCTTTCAGGCTTTCCAGAACTTCTTCCGATGTTACGTATTGGCCTGTCTTGGTTTTCTTGGCTTTTTCTACAATCTTAAGTCTGTCGAAAAGAACTTCGCCTACCTGTTTAGGAGAAGATACATTGAATTCCATTCCTGCGAGTTTGTATATCTCCTCTTCTATTTCTCGCATTCTTATGGTGAAATGCTTGGAAGTTTCTTTCAGCGCTTCAGTATCTATTCTTACTCCGTTTCTTTCAATGTATGCAAGTACAGGGACAAGCGGCATCTCTATTTCTTCAAACAGTTTTTTTACCCCGTTGCTTTCCAGTTCCTTTTCAAGAATATTTTTCAACTTGAGTGTAACGTCTGCATCTTCACACGCATATTTATAGATGTCGGTAGGAGAGAGGTCGCGCATGTTGCGTTGATTCTTTCCTTTCGCTCCTATTAGTTCTTCTATTTTTATGGTGTCATATTTAAGATATACTTCAGCCAGATAATCCATGCCGTGATGCAGTTCCGGCTGTAACACGTAATGAGCAATCATGGTGTCGAACATTTTTCCTTTTATCGTGACTCCATAGTTGGCAAGAACTATCATGTCGTATTTTATGTTTTGACCTACCTTGAGTGAATTCTCGTTTTCAAACAGAGGTTTGAACTTATCGACTATTTTTTGTGCTTCGTCTCTGTTTTGTGGAACCGGAACGTAAAATGCCTTGTTTTCTTCGTAGCTGAAGCTCATTCCTACCAGTTCTGCTGTCATCGCATCAGTTCCTGTGGTCTCTGTATCTAGACTGAAAATATCCTTTGTAAGGATTATTCTTAAAAAATCGTTTATTTTATCCTCTGTATCAATTAGTTGGTAGTCGTAAGGCATGTCTTCAAGCCTTTTGAGACTTGAATTTTTCTGTTCTTCCGTATTGTCGTCAGCAAAAAATCCAAAGAGATCGCCTTGAAATGCATTCTTCTCCGGTGTCGGTTTTGCAGCTGGCTTTTTGTCGGCTTTGAAAACTCTTTCAAGCAATGTGCGGAACTCCAGTTCTTCAAAAATGCTTCTTAGTTTTTCTTCATCCGGAGTTTCACGTTTCAGTGAGTCCATGTCAAGTTCTACGGGAACATTAATTTTTATAGTGGCGAGGAATTTGGAAAATTTTATCTTTTCGACATTCGATTCTACCTTTGTCTTTATCGCTCCTTTCAACTGGTCTGTATGTTCAAGCAGATTTTCGATACTTCCGAATTCCGAAATAAGTTTCTGTGCTGTTTTCTCTCCGACTCCCGGACATCCCGGTATATTGTCTGATGAGTCACCCATAAGTCCGAGCATGTCTATGACTTGTGCTGGCGATTTGATATTGAACTTAGCCTTCACTTCCTCTACGCCCATAACGTCGAATTCCTTGTCGCCATATTTGGGTCTGTACATGAATACATTTTCGCTTACCAGCTGTCCGTAGTCTTTGTCGGGAGTCATCATGTATGTGGTAATTCCTCTTTTCCCGGCTTCCGTTGCCAGTGTTCCTATTACGTCGTCGGCTTCATATCCTGGAACTTCAAGTATGGGTATTCTGTATGCTTTTATGATATCTTTTATTATAGGTACGGATAAACGTATTACTTCCGGTGTTTCTTCTCTTTGGGCTTTATATTCTTTATAAGCCTCATGTCTGAATGTAGGACCGGCAGGGTCGAATGCTACACCGATATGAGTAGGCGATTCTTTTTTTAGTACGTCTTCCAGAGTGTTTACAAAACCAAGTATGGCTGAAGTGTTGAAACCTTTGGAGTTTATTCTCGGACTTTTGATTAATGCATAATATGCACGATAGATTAATGCATAAGCATCAAGTAGAAAAAGTTTATCCATATAGTGTGAATTAATAATGAAATTTCATGTAAAAGTACAAAAAAATACCATATTCCCCTTTTTATTATTACTTTTGTGTGCTAATTTATTCCCGATGGACAAAGTAGATATAATTAAACAGCCTGTTAAACATGAACTAGAAGCTTTTCGAGAGCTATTTGTGACTTCACTGAAGAGTGAGAACCCGCTTTTGGACAATATTCTTGCATATATAAAGAATAGGAGCGGAAAGATGATGAGACCGATATTGGTCATGCTAATAGCCAAGGCATATGGCGTTATAGATGATTCGGTACGTCATGTCGCTCTTTCTTTGGAATTGTTGCATACTGCAAGTCTGGTGCATGATGATGTAGTCGATGAAAGCGATGAACGCAGAGGGCAGCAGTCAGTCAATGCTGTTTATAATAATAAATTGTCCGTACTGGTTGGCGATTATATATTGGCTACTTGCCTTAAGCATGCGGCTATAACGGGAAATGTAAGGCTGGTTGAATTAGTATCTAAGTTAGGACAGGAACTTGCACTTGGTGAAGTCATACAATTGTCCAATCTTTCTAATAAGGATTTCTCTGAAGAAGACTATTTCAATGTGATACGCAGAAAGACCGCAGCTCTGTTTGCCGCCGCTGCTGAGAGTGGAGCAGTGGCTGTAGGAGCCAAAGATGATGACGTGAAAAATGCGGCTCTTTTTGGTGAGATGCTTGGTATCGCTTTCCAGATTAAGGATGATATTTTTGATTATTATGATAATAACGATATAGGCAAGCCGACAGGAAATGATATGATGGAAGGCAAACTTACACTTCCGGCAATATATGTTCTCAATAAACTTAATGATGAGTCACTCAATGAAGTAGCTTTGCGAATTAGATCAATGGAGGCTACTAAAGATGAAATTCTGTCATTTGTAAAGAGAGTCAAGGATGAGGGCGGTATTGAATATGCAGACAGGGTTATGCATGAATATAGAGACAAGGCTTTAGGCGTATTGCCTGAATATATACGGCAGGATATAAGAGATGCGCTGACTGCTTATATTGATTATGTAATTGACAGAAAAAAATAAACAAAAAACAGGACGTGAAAGCGTCCTGTTTTTTTGTTTATATATCAGAACAGTTTAACATCTTCTCCGGTGATTTCGGAAAGCAGAAGGTTTGCCAGACGGCTTGTTCCTATACGGAAGAGTCCGTTGTTAAGCCATTCTTCGCCTAAAACCTCTTTTGCTATTGTATAATACTTTATAGCGTCTTCAACAGTATTTATTCCACCAGCAGCCTTAAAACCTATCTTAATACCTGTTTCAAGGAAGTATTCCTTTATGGCTTTACACATTATGAATGCAGCCTCAGGAGTTGCTCCGATGCTTTCCTTTCCAGTAGAAGTCTTGATGAAATCGGCTCCGGCATACATTGTAAGGATAGCAGCTTTTTTTATGTTTGAAGCACTTCCAAGCGCTCCTGTTTCAAGGATGACTTTTAAAGTCTTGTCTCCACATACAGCCTTCAGCTCTTCTATTTCGTCGCACATGCTTTCGTAGTCGCCGCTAAGGAATTTGCCGACAGGCATTACTATGTCTATCTCGTCGGCTCCGGCATGAATAGCCATGGCTGTTTCTGCCACCTTAACCTCGGTGAATGTTTGCGAAGAAGGGAAACCTCCGGATACACATGCTATCTTGACGTCATCAGCCTCAAGTCCGTCGTTTACAATCTCAGCCATATTAGGGTAAACACAGATTGCAGCAACGTTTTTCAAGTCAGGATATTTGTCCACAAACTCGTTTACCTTCTCTGTAAACTTCAGAATACTTTCATCGCTGTCTGTACATTTCAGGCTTGTAAGATCAATACAATTGAATAAAAATTTCTTTACATCTTTTGTGTTGTTCTCATGCTGATATTTGTTCAGGATATTATTCGTTGCGTATGTCACTTCATCGTCCTTCAGGTCGGTGTTATACTTGTTCAGCGCTTCAGTGTATTTGTCACTTTTAGGCATCTCGTGTTCATGCTCGTGGTCATGTTCCTGTTCAAAATCGTAGATGTTTTCTTCGTTGTAACTCATAAGCATTATAGTTTTGGATTGTTTTTATGTCTTTCTTTATCTCTGGAAGTTTTCTTTTCTATATTCTTCTTGAATGCTTCCGTAAGGTTCACGCCAGTCTGATTTGCCAGACAGAGAAGTACCCAAAGCACGTCAGCCATTTCGTCTGCCGGGTCCTGGTTCTCGCCTTCCTTGAACGACTGGTCGCCGTACTTTCTCGACATTACTCTAGCCAGTTCTCCCACTTCTTCGGTAAGGACTGCCATGTTGGTAAGTTCGCTGAAGTATCTTACTCCATATGTTTTTATCCAGTCGTCAACTGTTTTCTGAGCTTCATCCAGTGTCATATTCATTCCTTATTTTTTGAGTCAATTAAAATGGTTACAGGACCGTTGTTAAGCAGTTCCACTTTCATGTCTGCACCGAATTCGCCTGTTCCAACTTCCTTGCCCAATGCTTTGCTCACTTCGCTGCAGAAGTATTCATAGAGTGGGATAGCAGTCTCGTGTCCGGCAGCTCTTATGTACGATGGTCTGTTTCCTTTCTTTGTAGATGCCATAAGCGTAAACTGGCTTACTATGAGAATTTCTCCGTTGATGTCCATTACAGACTTGTTCATTACGCCGTTCTCATCGTCGAATACCCTAAGACCAATGACCTTTTTGCAAAGCCAGTCGGCATCTTCTTTAGTGTCGGCTTCCTCTATACCGACAAGTATCATGAAACCTTCTTTTATGGCCGATTTGCATACTCC
Organism: Candidatus Phocaeicola faecipullorum; assembly: GCA_018884025.1. Taxonomy (GTDB): domain Bacteria; phylum Bacteroidota; class Bacteroidia; order Bacteroidales; family Bacteroidaceae; genus Phocaeicola; species Phocaeicola faecipullorum. The sequence continues at coordinate 9,710 of JAHLFB010000087.1, read as the reverse complement.
GTTTATAGTTACCGATGCGTGGCTTACTCTTTGTATTACTAATCTCATATTGCTATAATATTATTCCTTGTTTAATTCCTCTTTTACGGCTTTTGCGGAGGCTTCTCCCACTATTTTGGACAGTTCCTCAACGCTTGCTTCCTTTATTCGTTTAACGCTCTTAAAAGCCTTTAAAAGGGCTGCTTTCTTTTTCTCTCCGATTCCTTTTATGTTGTCCAGTGCCGATGCTATCTGGCTCTTGCTTCTCTTGTCGCGATGGAAGGTTATGGCAAATCTGTGTACTTCGTCCTGGATGTTTTCAAGCAAGTGGAATAGGGGAGTTCCCTGTTTTATTCCTATCGTCTGAGGAGGGAAACCAGCCAGAACCTCTGACGTTCTGTGTCGGTTGTCCTTTGCCAGTCCGACTATAGGAATGTCCAGTTTAAGTTCGTCTTCTATGACTTGTCTTACAACCTCCATCTGTCCTTTTCCTCCATCGGTCAGGATTACGTCCGGCAGTTCACCCTGTTCATTCAGAATACGTGTATATCTTCGGCGTACTACTTCCTGCATAGAAGCATAATCGTCCGGCCCTTCTACAGTTTTTATAATGTATTTCCTGTAATCTTTTTTGCTCGGCTTTGCTTTCTTGAAAACCACACAAGCTGCTACGGCGTCAGACCCCTGAATGTTAGAGTTATCGAAACATTCTATATGGACAGGCATTTTCTCAAGATGAAGCTGTTCCTGAATTTCCTTCATGAGCCTTACGCTTCTTTGTTCCGGATTGAGCTTTTCAGCCTGCTTCAGGCGATCTACCTTATACTGTTTTACGTTCAGAATAGACAACTCAAGCAAATGCTTTTTGTCACCTCTTTGAGGTACTGTAAACGTGACATCGTTCATCTCCATATCCAGTTCAAAAGGAACAATTATTTCTTTTGATTTACTCTGGTATCTTTCCCTCATCTCCACAATGCCCAGTTGCAGAAGTTCCTCTTTCGTTTCATTCATCCTTACCTTATATTCGAAGGTGAACGCCTGGTTTATGCATCCGTTTGTGATATGCAGATAATTGATGTAAGCTACTCCCTCGTCAGTTTCTATTGAGAAAACGTCTATGTTGTGGAGCACTGAACTTACAACCTCGCTTTTCGATCTATAGCTTTCCACCAAATCGTATTTCAGCTTTATTTTCTGAGCTTCCTCAAATTTGAGTTCGCCGGCCAGTCTTTGCATTTCGTCCATCAGCATATCGCTTATGATGCGAGTATTGCCTTTCAGAATTTCTTTTATCTCTGCTATCTGTTTCATGTATTCTTCATGGCTTTGAAGTCCTATACATGGTCCTTTGCAGTTCTTGATGTGGTATTCCAGACAAACCTTGAACTTCCCTTGTGATATGTTTTCAGGAGTAAGAGCCAGGTGGCAGGTGCGCAGATTATAGAGTTTCTTTATAAGTTCCAGTACCGCCATCATCGAAGGAACGTGGCTGTATGGTCCGAAGTAAGTTCCTTCTTTCCTGATAATCTTCCTTGTCTTGAAAACGCGCGGGAAATACTCATTGCTGATACAGATAGAAGGGTAGCTTTTGTCATCCTTTAGAAGAACGTTATATCTTGGCTTATATTTCTTGATAAGATTATTTTCCAGCAGTAATGCATCTTCCTCTGTGTTGACAACGATGTATTTTATGTCTGCTATCTTGCTTACCAATATTCTGGTTTTGGCAGATTGGTGTTCCTTGGCAAAATATGAATAGACACGTCTTTTCAGGTTCTTTGCCTTTCCTACATATATAATGGTACCTTCCGTATTAAGATACTGATATATGCCCGGACTGTCCGGCAGGTTAAGTACAATTCCCCTCAGATAATTGCTTGTCTTGAGTTCCTCTTTTGATTCCATTACTACTGAAAAATTATTAAAGTTCAAGTAGGGTGGTTACCTCAACATCGTCCGGGAAGGCCTTTCTTCCGTTAAGGTCTTTCAGCTCTATAACGAAGTTGATGTATGTATTCTTGGCACCGGCTTTTCTCACAAGTCTGTGAGTCGCCGCCATTGTTCCTCCTGTTGCCAATAGGTCGTCGTGGAGTAGAACGACGTCGTTCTCGTCAATAGCATCTTTATGTAATTGGATTGTGTCGGTACCATATTCTTTCATGTAGGTTTCCTCGATAACTTCAGCCGGAAGCTTTCCCGGTTTGCGGGCCATGATAAATCCGGCACCAAGCCTTGCCGCTAGCGCGCCGCCAAGGATGAATCCTCTTGACTCTATGCCTACCACTTTTGTGATGCCTTTGTCCTTATACATTTCATAGAGTTCGTCTATCAGACCGCTAAGGCACTCGCTGTTTTTGAATAGGGTAGTAACGTCGTAGAACAGTATTCCAGGCTTTGGGAAATCCGGAATCTCACGGAGGTTTTGTCTTAAAGTTTCTTTGTTCATTGGTTTTGATTTTATTTGTTCAGGCCTTAAAGTTTTACGTTAACCACGCTTTAAACTTTAAGGCGTATTCCTTTATTTTCAATGTCTTATGGGTGTTCCTTAAACAAATTGTTTCACGTGAAACATAGCTTTTATCGTCCCATAAGTACCAGCAGTACATTGATGTCGCTAGGGGATATACCCGGTATTCGGCTTGCCTGTGCCAGGGTCTCAGGATCTATCTTCTTTAGTTTCTGTCTTGCCTCGGTTGACAGTGACTGGAGAGTGTCATAGTCGAACTTGCCTTTTATCTTGATTGACTCCAGACGGTGTATCTTGTCGGCTATCATTCTCTCGCGGTCTATGTATCCCTTGTATTTAATCTGTACTTCAGCAGCCTCAATAATCTCTTCCTTGCGGTCTTCTATTCTGTCGAGAACAGCCTTGAATGCCGGAACAAGAGGAGCGATGTTTTCTATCGTAATCTGCGGACGGCTTATTAAGTCTATTAGCTTACATCCGTGAACCAGTCTTGCAGTTCCTAATGCTTCCAGACCGTCGTTTATCTTGTCGGCCTTGATAGAGTAGGTCTTGGTGAATTCCACTATCTTCTCTATTTCTTCACGCTTCTTGCAGAGGATGTCGTATCTGTCCTGTTTTGCAAGTCCGAGTTTATAAGCTTTTTCTGTAAGTCTGAAGTCGGCATCATCCTGTCTCAGCAAGATTCTGTATTCGGCTCTCGAAGTAAACATACGGTATGGTTCGTCCACGCCTTTTGTCACAAGGTCGTCTATCAGTACGCCGATATAGGCTTCGTCTCTTCCCAACACGAAAGGCTCTCCGCCATGGCAGTTGATATGAGCGTTTATACCTGCAATGATACCCTGGCCGCCTGCTTCCTCGTAACCGGTAGTACCGTTCACCTGACCTGCAAAGAACAGGTTCTTGACGATTTTTGATTCGAGCGTATGCTTGAGTTGGGTAGGGTCGAAGTAATCGTATTCTATTGCATATCCGGAGCGGTAAAGCACCACATCCTTGAAGCAAGGAATCTTCTTCAGGGCCTCAAACTGGATTTCCATAGGTAGGGAAGAGGAGAATCCGTTGAGGTATAGTTCCTGTGTAGTTTCTCCTTCCGGTTCCAGGAAAAGCTGGTGCTGCGGTTTGTCCGGGAAAGTTACTATTTTCGTTTCTATACTCGGACAGTAGCGAGGGCCGATACTCTGGATTTGTCCGTTGTAAAGAGGGGAGTCCGCCAGTCCGTTTCTCAGTGTGGCATGAACTTCCTCGTTAGTAAAACAAGTCCAGCATTGAAGTTGTTTAAGCTGTCTTGGTTCGCTTATGAATGAAAATCTGTGGAAATCATTCTCGCCGTCCTGTGTTTCCATCAGGTCGAAGTGTACGCTTCTTGCGTCTATTCTCACCGGTGTACCTGTCTTCATTCTTCCGGCAGTGATGCCATGTCTGGTTATAGACTCAGTAAGATGATAAGAGGCAGGCTCTGCGCAACGTCCTCCGGCGAGCATCTTGCGTCCTATGTGCATAAGTCCGTTGAGGAATGTACCTGCGGTGAGAACAATACATTTGGCATAGAATGTCACGCCCCAGCAAGTTGTCAGTCCTTTAACTTCCCCGTTCTCGATTATAAGTTCTTCCACTGTGTCCTGCCATATATGCAGGTTAGGAATGTTCTCAAGAATCTCTCTCCATGCCCATATGAATTTGCCTCTGTCGCACTGCGCGCGAGGGCTCCACATGGCAGGACCTTTCGAGCGGTTCAGCATGCGAAACTGTATGGCAGTTTTGTCTGTCACCAATCCCATGTATCCGCCTAAAGCGTCAATCTCTCTTACTATCTGTCCCTTTGCAATACCACCTACCGCAGGGTTGCAGCTCATCTGTGCTATCTTGTTCATGTCCATTGTTATCAGACATGTCTTGGAGCCAAGATTGGCTGCTGCCGCAGCAGCTTCACAACCTGCATGACCGGCACCGATTACAATAACGTCGTACTTAAATTCCATTGAATTATGATGTTTGTTACTGGTTGCAAAATTAGTGAAAATTATCGTTGTTTTTCCCCCTTGCAAATATCATTTAACAAAGTAGGGCGAGAATTTCTCGCCCTACTTGTTTTCGTTCTAATTATTTCATTTCCTTAAGCATATCCAGTGCCTTGTTCTCTGCCGCTTCCATTATCTCTCTTTCTCCCGGTCCCTTGTCGTTTATTCCGCACAGGTGCAGGATACCGTGGATAATCACTCGGTGCAGTTCCGTATCGTATTCCGCACCGAACTGTTCGGCATTCGTTCTTACAGTGTCAAGGCTGATAAACAGGTCGCCTGATATTCGCTTGCCTTCACAATAGTCGAAAGTGATGATGTCAGTGTAATAATCATGTTGCAGATACTGTCTGTTCACTTCCAGAATCTTCTCGTCCGAGCAGAAGATGTAGGCAATCTCTCCCACGCGCAAACCGTACGAAGCGGCTACTGCTTTTATCCATTCTGTAGTTTCTCTTTTTTTGATGTCGGGCATTTCAACCCCGTCTGTCTGATAAGTTATCATATGTCGTTTTTTTATTTATAGAATCCTTTTTTTGCGTGTCTGAACGCCTCAAAAAAACGCCTCGTCATTTCATTCAAAATGCTTCGTCGTTTTTATTAAAATGACGAAGCGTTTTATCCGAAGAATAAATAGCATATAAATATGGCTGAAATTATTCCTGCCAAGTCTGCCAATAATCCGCAAGGAACAGCATGTCTTGTCTTGCTTATTCCTACACTTCCGAAGTAAACGGCAAGGATATAGAAAGTGGTATCTGTAGAGCCTTGGAAGATACAAGCCATACGTCCTACGAACGAATCTGCACCGTATGTTGTCATTGCATCAACCATGAGTCCGCGTGCCCCGCTTCCGCTCAATGGCTTCATAATTGCTGTAGGCAGTGCCGCTACAAACTCACTGTCTATTCCGCACCATCCGACAAGTGTGGCTACTCCGTTGATGATATAATCCATGCTTCCAGAAGCGCGGAACACCCCTATCGCCACAAGTATAGCTACCAGATATGGTATGATTCTTACGGCTGTGGTAAATCCTTCTTTCGCACCGTCAACAAATGCATCGTAAACATTGACCTTCTTGCGTATCCCGGCAAGTATAAAGCCGATAATAATCAGGAACAGGAATACATTTGCAGTCGTGGTGGAATATATGTCAATCATCTCTCTTGAAAGCGTGGTGAAGAAGTATATTATACCTGCTATGAACAGGCTGGCTCCACCTAAGAACAGCAGTATAGTTCTGTTCAGAAGATTTATTTTCTGATAAACGCTTACGGCGATAATGCCTGCCAGAGTTGAAAAGAACGTAGCAAGCAGTATCGGTACGAATACATCTGTAGGCTGTGCGGCTCCAAGTTGAGCTCTGTAAACCATTATGCTTATCGGAATAATTGTAAGTCCTGAGGTATTCAGCACAAGGAACATTATCATCGGATTGCTGGCAGTGTCCTTTCTTGTGTTCAGTTCCTGAAGTCCTTCCATAGCTTTCAGTCCTAATGGAGTGGCGGCATTGTCCAGTCCCAGCATATTGGCTGCAAGATTCATGAATATACTTCCTGTCACAGGATGTCCTTTCGGTATATCGGGAAACAGCTTTGTAAACAGCGGACTCAGTACCCTTGAGAATATATTTATCACTCCCCCAAGTTCCCCTATTTTCATAATACCGAGCCATAAAGACAACACCCCTGTCAGTCCAAGTGAGATGTCGAACGCTGTCTTAGCCGAGTCGAATGTAGAATTGATGATAGCCGGAAAAACACCTGTATCGCCCATAAAGACCAGTCTTACTGCTGCCACTACGAATGCGATAAGGAAAAATGCTATCCAGATGTAGTTCAATACCATAAATCGTTTGTAGTTTTTTTTGTTATAAGTCAGTTAGAAAAATCTTTTACAAAAATAAGTATTTTAATCAGAAAAAGATAATTTTGCCGTTACTTAAACTTAATAATTAAAAAGTTGACAAGGCTTCAGTTACAAGTTGACAAGGTTCTATATCCGGATGGTAACCTCGTTAACTTGTCAACTCGTCAACTTGTAACCTAAAAACTCAAAAATATATGTTCAAACCTAAATATTTCCGTTGGACCCTGCTCCTGCTGCTCTTTCTGTTTGTAATTCTCTCCTCGCTGAATGTCGGTGTCGCAGAGTTTTATTCACGTAGCATTTATCCGTCATTGTCATATGTGCTTTCTGCATTATCATCCGTTGTGCCGTTTTCTCTTGATGAGATTGGCGTCTTGCTGATGATATTGTCGGTCGTAGTATTTCCGTTTGTATGGCGGATACGCAGAAAGCTGAAATGGAGAATAATTCTTATCCGTGAGGCAGAAATGCTTTTATGGATATACGTGTGGTTTTATATCGGTTGGGGAATAAATTATTATCGTGAGAGTTTTTTCACAAGAGCCGGTGTTTCTCCTGCTATATACGATGAACATCGTTTTAAAGATTTTCTGTATTCATATACCGACAGTCTGAATAGATACTGTTGCAATATTGATACCGAATCTGCGGAGCATGTTCATGAAGAGATAAAATTATCTTACAAAAAAGTGTCTGATATTTACGGGCTCACCACTCCCCGTTCGTTTCAGCATCCAAAGACACTGCTTTTCAATTCCATTTATTCCGGTTCCGGTGTTCTCGGATTTATGGGACCGTTCTTTGCCGAGTCGCATATCAATATGCAGATTACTCCGTTGGAGTATCCTTTTACATATGCTCACGAACTTTCCCATCTTTTGGGAATAAGCAGCGAGGCGGAAGCAAATCTTTGGGCGTATCAGACTTGTCTTCTTTCTTCCGATGCAGAGATTAAGTACAGTGGTTATTTCGGGCTCTTTCCATATGTGCTGATGAATGCGCGGGGTTTGTTGAATGAGGAGGATTATAAAAACTGGATTTCCGGTGTCCGACCGGAAGTGATAAAACAGTATAAAGAGAAACGCGAGCATTGGTCCTCTCTCTATAGTCCGTTGCTTGGCGAGATTCAGTCGGCAATGTATGAATTCTATCTGAAGGGTAACAGAATTTCGTCCGGACAGAAAAATTATGCCGAGGTTATCGGTCTTTTGTTGTCGTTGCCCGATGAAGGTATAAAAATGCTTGCTGAGAATTGAAAAAATCGGGTATCTGTACGTGATGACTCTGATTTTTTAATTCTCGCAAGCCTGTCAATAACTGTATTATATACTATTTTATAGCATTCTGTTAATAAAATATTCGTAATACAGCGCTATATGTAACATAAGTATAAAGATTGTTTGTGTGTGGCTATCTTTTTGATATTGTCTGTTTGAAAATAATTATTGATAATCCGGAGAAAAATCCTGATTTAGCCTTCCGGTTGCCCTTAAATACTCGGTTTCATAAATTTTATACTGCGTTTGTGCTTCGATGAGATTGCTTTTCGCCTGTTTCCACTGCGACTGTGCATCGAGTAAGTCAGTAAGTAGTGCCATCGAAACATTGTATTTGTTATTGGTTACTCTCAAATTTTCCTCCGCCTGTTTAAGTCCAACTTCTGCTGTCCTGATAAGTTGGTAACCGTCGTAAACATTTTTCAGAGCGCTTTGAGCTTCCAAAGTCATAAGCCGTGAGTTCCTGCTTAATTCCAGTTCTGCATTCTTGAAATCAAGCTTTGCTTTTTTCACTTTCTTCAGATTTGCACCCCACTCGAATATCGGAATATTTACAGACAACATTACAGCCCCTAACCCATCGCGGAATTCCTGTAAGTACGGCACCATGGTTCCGTTGCCTGCGTCAACCATACTGTTAAGCTTGATATTGCCGTAATATGTATATCCTGCTACAAGTCCTACTGTCGGCAGCATGTTTGCGCGCGACATCTGTATCTGCTTTTGAGTGGCATCCATCTGATGCTTGAGTAGATTGAGTTCAGGGCGTTCGTTAATATCAGCTGTAAGAAGTCCAGGCTCATTAACGTGTATCGTCGTGTCAGTAAGCTCAAGCTCTGCATTTGAGTCAATGCCGGTAATTCTGCATAGCGACATGCGGCATAAGTCCTCTCCGTTCTTAGCCTTCTGTATCTGGTATAAAATGTCGCTTCTGCTTGCCTCTATCCTCAGAAGCTCATTCTCTGTGCTCAGCCCTGCCCCGACAGCGGTTTTCACTTGAGAGTACAGCGAGTCCATCTGTTCTTTATAACTGTCCAGCATTTTTACCTTTTGTCTGACGGCAATCAGTGTCCAGTAAGCATTGTCGGCTTCTACCAGCACGTCCATCATTGTCATCCTTTTCTGTTCGGCTGCTATAGACTCTCCTAATTTTGACAGTTTCTTTCCTGTCATTATTTTCCCTCCTGCATACAGTGGTTGAGTAAGGGTTATTCCTGCCATATACATTCCCCGCATTCTGAGATCCATACCCATCATGTCCATATCCGGAAATACGTATGTTCCGGTGCCTGAAGCCTCGATTTTCGGCAGGAAAGCTGAAGTTGCTATTTTATTGTCCAGTTGCGACTGCTGGTATTTATGTTCAGCCTGTTGCAGGGACTCGCTTTGTGATAAAGCCATTTCCCGACAAGAAGCCAGGCTTAGCTTTATTGTTTCCTGTGCTTTTACGTTTATATTCTGGATAAACATAAAAACTGTTGTTGTAAATAATATTTGAAAAAGTCTGTTTATCATATATGTGTGAGTTTTTGAGTTTGAAAGTTTATCAGTTACAAGTTGACGAGTTGACAAGTCAACGAGGTTTTAGCTTTGCTGACCGTTGGTTGACTCCGTCGATTTTCAATTCATCCGGATATAGAACCTTGTCACCTTGTAACTGAAGCCTTGTTACCTGCTATAAGACCTTGTTACCTATATTTTTCTGATATTGAAAAGTACCGTATAGAAGATAGGCAACAATATCAATGTGATAAGTGTACCTACTGCCAGTCCTCCCATTATGGTGATAGCCATAGAGCTGTACATAGGGTCGGTAATAAGAGGTATCATACCAACTATAGTGGTGAGTGATGCCATCAATACCGGGCGGACTCTGGATACGGTAGCTTCGATTACTGCTGTATATGGCAGTTTCTTTTCTTCTGTCTGCAGTCTGTTAATTTCGTCCACAAGTACAATTGCATTCTTGACCATCATACCTATCAGCCCCATCATACCTATAATTGCCATAAATGTCATAGGCTGGTTTGTTATCAATAATGAAGGAACGATACCGCAAAATACGAACGGGAAGCATATCAGAATGAGTAT
>JAHLFB010000086.1 GCA_018884025.1 Candidatus Phocaeicola faecipullorum | reverse complement strand
GTCAATCTTGATGCGATCGCTCATGTGGCCATGAAATACGGACTGTCCGTAAAAGTCACTGGAGCGGCGGACAGTGCGACAGGCACAGCTTCCATCAACAACACGCTGAGCACAGCCAGAGCCGATTATATTGCCGGCGAACTCATCAAGCGGGGCTTACCGGCAGAAAGCATTACCAGGATATACGAAGGCGGCATCGCCGACTATGTCCCTGACGAGGCCAACCGGCACACGAAAGTGGAACTTCATTTCAGATAAGTCTTTTTGTTCATAATTGAAATATAGTCAATCTATTGGTGAGAGCCTGTCCGTGACGGATCGGCTCTCACTCTTTCTACTGGAATCTACATCTGACATATCCTTTCCAACAGGGCAACTTTTTTAGGCGTAAGATTTTACTTTATGCCGATTATTTGATAAGATAAAGTACAAACTCAGACCATTTCCTCAATTTACGAGAAACTACTTTATCCGCAATAATACATCAGATAAAGTATAAAGTCGCAGCTTCTTTTTCAGTGATTGTGTTATTTGACTAACTGTATGATACATGAAAGTTGATTTATATTTTGAGACGCCTATTCAAATAATGATTCCGTTCCGTATTCGTCAGAGTTAACATCATGTAATATGAACTCACACTCAATGTTTCCTATGAATTTAGACACTTTTTCAGCCAATTCAAGAACATCTTCTTTGCTTATATCTTGGAGGTTCCCTTCTTTATCTTTCCCATTCCGATGTACTATATCATGGCGTATGCCTATACATTTCATCAAATCTGATATTACGATTTTTTCTCCCAGATTTATTCCAAGAACGGAATTATAGATATTTTTAACGCGTGGAAGATTATGATATATAATCTCGCGCAAAGTCTTTATTATCCTGGAATCTATATTCTCCAAATGCTTAAAAATATCCGAAACTGCTATCTTTTCATCTTTATAATCCTTGAACCCCTCGACAAATTTTCGTTTTGTATCTTCAGATGACATCACTTTTTGAATTAGACGGTCACTTAAATATGCTTCCATACTGCTGATTACATTCGCATACAAAGTGCGGTATAACAGTTTGCGCGACCTTTCATCCAACACATCAATTTTGTCTAATACTTCAATGGTATCTTTGACATGTTCATCGAAGAATTTCGATTTATACTCCTCGTAGTCATCTTCATTGTCGGGAAATTCTTCTTCTACAGACAGACCATCCTCCACATCCGTAATTTCTCCATCGCCACCATACATTCCGTTGTTTAGAGTTATTTCAAACAGGTGTCCACAATTAGGACATTCATGCTCGTAATCTTCGCTATTACAACTATCGCTATGGTTCTCTGCTGTAAAATCTGGCACGGGAACATACAATGCGTCAGTCTCATTATCATGTCCACATTCCGGACACTTAAATCGTAATACTACGAAATCTGCTATCGGATTAAATTCAAAAGAAGCCATATATAAGTTTGATATTTAAAACACTCCGAAGCCTCCTATTGAAGCTGTAATTTCTGTATTTCATTCAAGTAGAAAAAAGCCTCTGTGTTCGTTTTCTTCAGCTTATTGAGTTTTGTTGGCATAGGAGATTGAATGACAGCATCAGCCAACATACTGGATTCTCCAGGATTATAGTGTTTGATTTCCGTTATACCTTTTTCGATAAGTTTTGACAGATAGGCTGCTTTGGCGGCATTGGTTATCGCCCTTTCGATACTATACACCTCGCTGTGTATAAATCCTCTCACCCTTTTGATGCCATCCTGTAGTAATTCAAACTCTTCCGGTCTGTATTGCCCTCTCTGCATAATACAGAATGCAGTATCATAGATGTCGCTTAAAACAGCTTGCAGGTCACTTGCGTCGCCTTTCCTGTATTGTAATTCCGTAGAAGCAAATCTCTGGAATGTTTCCATTGTAACCGTCAGATCGGATATGCTGTCAAACAATGTGGCGATGTCGAACAACTGTTTGCATATTTCCATTGAACAGTTTTTGTCTCCCTTGAAAAATGGAATCCCCGTCGTATGCGGAGCAAAGGCCGTGAGTTTATCACCTAACAAGTCTTCCTTGCTGGGCAGTTTTACCATGACCGGTTCTCCCTGTTGTTTCAGAAAACGGCTCTGGATAGGTGCTTCTACCACATTGACATAATGGGTTTCCTCAAACAATACATCCAACAGGATTTTGTCCTGTTTGCCCCCTGCCGGATAAGACACTTCATAGAAAAACTTGGCATGTTGTTTCGGGACATCCGTGCGGGATATGCGTTGTACCAATTCCACATTGCCGAACCCGTATTCAGCGGAATATTTTTCAAGATAATCCTCTATCCGGGTTCCGGGAGGGCAGATTATATCAATGTCTATCGAGAGTCGCCGACTGCTGTCGAAATGGAGTAAGAGAGAAGAGCCGCCTTTGAACAGGAACGGACATCCTGAGCGGACAAGGGCTTCCAACAGGGAGAAGGCCCTGATTGTTTTCTCCACAAGTGCAATATCTCGTATATTATTCTCATTGGCAACGGTTTCTATCCATGCCAGTGTTCTACTTTCCGGATGTATCATATTCTATTTTTATATTTTTCAAGATTCTTTCTACCTTATCTTTTCTATTCCGTCTGGATGCGTAGCGCAAGAGACGGTTTTCATTAATGGAATAACTGGAGAAAGCATTGGCGTATATTGTGTGCAGCTCATTACCTTGCATGAATACCAGTTCCTTGTCGCTTACGGCATCCACCAGCATCTTCTCCATCATAGGTACGGGACATCCGTCAACTTCTGTTACAGGGGCTTCCCTTATCAATGGCCTCACAATGATTGTCTCATCGTTTGTAATATACCTGACACATTCCTGTTTTGTAGGATTGAGAAGAATCGGCAGGTTTATGCCAAGCCCTTGTAACGACTGGAAGACAGCCTCCATTGCCAGTCTTTCCACATCAACAAACATAATCCTGGATGCAGGTACATGCTGCATCAGCGGAGTAAGCGCAGATGATCTCCATATACAGTAATCTATAAACGGATAGCGTTCCCTTATATGATGGTTGAGATTACGTTCTGCTTCATCGGGACTATAAACAAACTCTTTTCTTTGTTCATTCAGAACATGATATGTTCCATGAGAAACTCTTGCAATCTGTTGATTGGCGACCATGCGGTTTAAAATGACAACAAGAGACTTGTCAGACACGCCATTCGTACCTGAGCACAATGCTTTCAGGAGATCACGTCTTGTGAAAAGACCGCCCGTCTTCATTGCATAGTCTAATATTTGATCTGCTATGGTCATCTCAGTTATCTGTATTCCGCTACAAATATATAACAAAATCGGCAAATACAAATGCAATTTGCCAAAATTGTTA
>JAHLFB010000008.1 GCA_018884025.1 Candidatus Phocaeicola faecipullorum | reverse complement strand
ACTCCATGCTCATCGCACAGGGCGGCAATCTCACGCAAATCGTCAATTGTGAACGTGCTTGCCGAACGGGCACGCATGTTAAGGCTTTCAATACCGAAATAGATGGAATCCGCTCCGGCATTAATGGCTGCCGCCAACGACTCGCGCGAGCCTACAGGTGCCATTATCTCGAAATCTTTAATTGAATAATTCATTTATTTATATTTCATTGAGTTACGGCTACAAAGGTACGAAAAATATTCCACTACATATCGATATATATTACTAAACAGAAGTTTCACGGAAGAAAGTTGATACTTATGAATAAAATTCCTGATATGAAAGTCTCGAATTTTTTGTTGTTTGACACGTGTCAGACAAACATCCGACACGTGTCAAACAATAGATATTTCTCAAAGTTTCAGAGAAAGTTTCGATTAATCCGGAAGAAGACGAATCAATATGCAAAAGTATCTTCTATGTGATTAAGAATGGAATTCAGTTCGTCAAGCGTTTCTGCCCTGAGCATGGCTATACGTGTTTCCTTGAAGTTAGGAATACCCTTGAACAGAGGTGATGCTGCAAGATGACGACGCACATGCAGAATTCCACGACGCTCGTCGAGAAGATTTACGCTGTCCTGCACTTCACGACGCAATACGTTCATTTTCCATCCGAAATCAAGTTCTGTGAGTTCCTCTCCTGTCTGCAGATAGTGTTTCACTTCCTTGAATATCCACGGGCGACCGAAACTGGCACGGCCTATCATTATGGCATCAACGCCATATCTGTCGAAACATTCCTTTGCACGCTGAGGAGTGGTTACATCGCCATTACCTATGATAGGAATATGCATACGCGGATTGTTCTTTACCTCACCGATAAGAGTCCAGTCAGCCTCGCCAGTGTACATTTGTGCGCGTGTACGTCCGTGAATAGTCAAAGCCTCGATACCGCAGTCCTGCAACTGCTCAGCCAGTTCCACTATTATCTTATGTTCCGAATCCCATCCCAAACGTGTTTTCACCGTAACAGGTATCTTAACAGCATCTACCACAGCTTTTGTTATCTCAAGCATTTTAGGCACATTCTGCAACATGCCCGAACCGGCTCCCTTGCCGGCCACACGCTTGACAGGACACCCGAAGTTCAAATCCAGTATATCAGGTTTTGCCTGCTCTACTATCTTTGCTGCCTCAACCATAGTTTCTGTATCCTTACCGTAAATCTGTATGGCTACGGGACGCTCCTTCTCGCTGATATTCAACTTAAGCATGGTCTTGCCAACCGAACGAATCAAGGCATCGCTGGAAACGAACTCGGTATATACCATATCGGCTCCAAACTCCTTACAAAGGAGGCGAAACGCAGGGTCTGTAACATCTTCCATAGGAGCCAGAAGCACAGGCTGTTCTCCCAAATCTATATTTCTAATTTTCATAATGTTTATAGTTTCAATACAATGGTAAACGGTATCATCTGAAAGTCGGTGTAATAAACCACTTTTTATACATCAATGTAGCAACACGATAGACCAAAAAAGCTGAAAAAAATCCGGCTATCGCATCAATCAAATAATGCGCCTGAATATAAACAGTAGCCAAACATAACAATATATAAAACGGCAATAAGAAATAAGATAATTTCTTGCTTACCCGCCATGACATTATCATGACTATAGTGGATATTCCCACATGCGAACTTGGGAAAGCAGCCGTAGGACGTTCACCAATCTCCTGTGATGCTTCCACAAGATTATAGAAAAAGCCATGCTCATACCCCGGAGCCGGGAAAAGAAGGATATTATGATTGAAATAATTGCCCAAAGGAATAAACTCACAGGTATTCACTCTATCCATTCCTATAGCCGGGAAATAGAACTGAGGTCCGGCTACCGGCACAAGCAGGTAAAAAAGATAATAAATAAAAAACGAAGTGACCAATACGAAACAAACTTTCTCAAAGCTTTTATAATGATTGAGAAAATAATACACCACCAATATAAGCATCATAGGATAATAGAAAAAATATCCCATATTCAATGGTTCACTGAACCATATTGACGGACAATGCCTGCTAAATTCCACAGACGGCTGGCACTCAAAGAGTGACTGCTCAACAGCCGCAAATATATGGTCAAGATTATCAAATATACGGTTGAACTCATACGTGTCAGGATACCAATATGCTAATAAAGACATCTGTACCACCATACGTATAAAAGCCGTAAGCCTGCACGGAACTTTCTGATAAAGATATATCAAAGCAAAAGTAAGCACAACAATCCCCAAACGTTCAAGTAACATAATGCCGGGGTGATCCATACGTGGAAACAAAATCAATATGAGAATAGAGGTAAGAGCATTGTAAATAAGGCTTATACTCTCTACAGCAAAAAGCCCTCTCCCGCTTTCTACCCTCTCCAATAGTTTTATGTTTATACCCATCCTTCTTTTTTATACCAGCTTACTGTTTCCTTTACTCCACGTTCCAGATTATACTCCGGTTTATATCCCAATTCTTTTATTACAGGGTCAATATCACATCGCCAGTTACGCTGTTTCATTATATTATACTTGTCTCTGTTCAGCGTACATGGTTTACGTGTCAGATGTGAAAAGAAGTCCACGACATATGATATGGCCTTAAGCATAAACAGCGGGCATACAAACCTTATCATCCATGGATTTCCCAGTTCCTTACGGATAAGATCTGAAAAAGTTCTACTGTTATATACATCACCATCACTTACAAAATAAGACCTGTACTTTACACCTTTATTTATGGCAAGATAAATAGCCTGCGCCAGATCCTTAACGTATATAAAAGTAATATCCTGTCTTTTGAAACCGGCTACAAAATCCACATGATTACTTATTGATTTTACCATAAGGAAATAATCTCTCTCACGGGGGCCGTAAACACCGGTAGGACGGAAAATAACATATGGAAAATCATTCAGACTCTGAAGATACTTTTCCGTATTCAGCTTGCTGATACCATATGCGGTATTAGGCACAGGGGTATCGGTTTCACATATAGAAGAATAGTCTTTTTCTCTTATAGGTCCAAAAATGCTAAGCGAACTGACAAAAATGAAATTCACCGGTACCATGTCAAGCCTTTTAAGCGTCTCGATAAAGTGACGGGTAGCCCAGTAATTGCCTATTTCAAAACCGGCTTTGTCAAGACTTTTGGTTACACCTGCACAATGGATTATGTAATCCCAGCCACCATGTTCTTCCTTATGCTTAAGCAATTGCGATGCCAGCCTGTCCGAATCTGTAAAATCCAGCTCGGCAAAGTGAATACGCTTATCCTGAAGATACTTACGACTACTGCTTTTACGCACTCCAGCCCATACTTGCATACCTTGTGCAAGTCCTTCCTCTACTAAGAAGCTGCCAATAAATCCGCTGGCTCCGGTTACCAATATTCTATTCTCCATAAAAACTTTGTAATTCCCTGATACTTAAAAGACACAAATATACAGCTTTTTCGGGTTTAAATATTAAAATAATATCCTAATTAGTACATTATTCCATTTATTTTGCTTACTTTGTAGAAACTAACAAAGAAAGGAATAGCTATGTCTAAAAACAAAAAAGAAAAAAAAGGCGGAAAAAGAATGAAGAAAAAAGAGTTGTCCGAACTCATTATAAATTATTTCCGCAATAAACCGACTGAGGCTATAGGCCTTAAGCAATTATTCCTGGGACTGAAACTAACAACACATCCTACAAAAATGCTATGTACTGACATAGTAAAGGATATGGCAGAAGACAATTTCCTGATTGAAACTGAAAAGGGAAAATGGAAACTGAATGACAGAGGTCAGATAATGACAGGAACTTTCATACGAAAAAGTAACGGAAAGAATTCATTTATACCTGACGATGGTGGAGAACCTATCTTCATTGCAGAAAGGAATTCTGCTCACGCCATGAACAATGACAAGGTGAAGATTTCTCTATGTGCAAAATGTAAGAAACAGAAAATAGAAGGACAAGTTATAGAAATACTGGAAAGAGCCCAGGCTACTTTTGTGGGAACACTTAAGGTTTCCAAGAACTATGCTTTCCTTATAACTGAAACAAGCACACTCGCCAATGATATCTTTATCCCAAAAGAAAAACTAAAAGGAGCAAAAAATGGCGACAAGGCTGTTGTGAAAATAACAGAATGGCCAGATGAAGCCAAAAATCCTTTTGGTGAAGTAGTAGATGTGCTGGGCAAAGCCGGAGACAATAACACAGAAATGCATGCCATACTGGCTGAATACGGACTGCCTTATACATATCCACAGTCTGTAGAAGATGCGGCAGAGAAACTTTCGGCAGAAATTACAAAAGAGGACTATGAAGAACGAGAGGACTTCCGCGATGTAACAACATTTACCATTGACCCTAAAGATGCAAAGG
>JAHLFB010000085.1 GCA_018884025.1 Candidatus Phocaeicola faecipullorum | reverse complement strand
TGTTGAAAGTGTTTTCGCACTGTCCTTAACTGAAAATGTGGAAGTTTTCAATAACAACGGGACAAACGAACAGCACTCATTCTTGTTTAGACTATGGCCTCGGTGTGTCTATGCCGATACCCCATATCTATTCGAGTGTGGGGTATTGCATCGTTTATCGTTGTTAAGGTCCTTCCACAACCTTCAGTTAGATAGACGGAACAACTCCACACTTTCTTTTTATAAACTAATAATCTGCTTTGGAGTTGGGTGGATATGGAGGTTTTACTATGCTTTACAAAGTCAAAAAAATTTTTCCAGCAACTTTAATATTAGAAGAAAAAGATACTGGAAAAGAAATTGAAGCTCAATTGCTTGATGGAAAATCTGTATATGATACAGGTAATAATACATTAGCTTTAATCCAGGGGATAATCTCTAATAACTATTCTATAGTTTGTTATAACGATGTGGATTATATAATGCAGGATAAAACGACAAATATGCAAGTCACTATATCAGAAGTAATGAAAGAAACAACACCAATAGTAAAAGATGGTTATCTTGTATTGTATGATTGGGTGGCAAAATCTAATAAAATATGATTATGAAAAAATATTTACTAATATTTATTTTCAGCATCTTCGCTTTTCCTTGTTTGGGGCAAATAAGTACGTGCGTAAACATTGGGGGGTATTGGGGAGAATGGTCTAACCAATATTTTTATGAGGCGTTTGGCCATGAACATCAATTCATAGTCTACCACAAAGGTAGCCATCCATCAAGGTATTTTTTTAAAGTAGTTATTACAAATTACGATTTCCCTGATGCAAAAGAAAAACGCAACCATTTAAAAACAGACACATGGTATACATATAATGGGTATGTTGAATACATGCCGCAGTGGGATAACCGAAAAAATGAGTACACACTTAATAAATTCATAGATTCATTTCAATTAGGTGATTGTTATAATGGGAAAGGACTGAAAAAAGTCAATGCAATCATAAAAATAGCTCCATATAAAAGAACACCACATACATATAATATTCTTTTTGGAGGGTATGGTGTTGGAATTGAACTTAATTGGCCGAAAAAATGAAAAAGTTATTTATTGTTTTATTGTTAGCCGTTTGCAGTGTGTCGGCAAAGGCT
Source organism: Candidatus Phocaeicola faecipullorum (assembly GCA_018884025.1). Classification (GTDB taxonomy): domain Bacteria; phylum Bacteroidota; class Bacteroidia; order Bacteroidales; family Bacteroidaceae; genus Phocaeicola; species Phocaeicola faecipullorum. Next base: position 6,166 of record JAHLFB010000085.1, on the reverse strand, counting down.
CAGATTATCTATCAATCCATTTCTCAAGGGCAGTCATCTCAAGCACAGGTACAAACTGTGAGAACTACAGCTTATTGCTTGGATTATTCCGGCAACATAAGCAAACTGCCGATAAAAGTTGAGATACAGACTCAATACAACCTAACCTACATTTATGTCGTTGAGTACTATGAGAACAATGGTATCCAAGGTTTTTGGCGTAAAATACCGACCAGGCCCCAAGCTTCTGAATGTATGCCTGCTTATGCTCGGAATCCACTTGAAGAAAGGTATATGTATAAGGCACTGTTGAATCAAGGATGGTATTATTTTGATTTATGATGAAAGACGGATACGTAAATGTGCCTGTAAATGGTAAAATGGAGCAGCTTCATTATCAGTATGATGATGGGGCTGCTGATTATTTTATTTTCGATAAAGATATACAGATTGGTGAATGGACTGTTAAGAAAGTCATCAAGTTAGGTGGTCCTCGTTCTTCAAGTTATAAGTATGACTTTAAAAATTATCTGGAGTTTTTGATTCTTGACAAGAATGGGGTATCTAGAACTAAAGTGTGGTTCTACAACGATTACTATCATCCAGATTCCGAAATAGGTGAATACTGCCATGAGTGTGGGCCAATATATTCGGTAGCCTATTTCTGTAAAGAATACCCTGCATTTAAGTCCTTGGATTGGAATGATTATGATGCAAGTGTCAAACTTAAAGAGATTCAGAAAATTCTTGAAAGGACGGATATAGATAACTCGACCAAATACGAAAGAATAAAAAGTTATATGAAGTAGCAATGACAAAATTTTCAAAGGCCATATAAAACGAACTTCTCAAAATCTTACCATTCCAGTTTACCTTTTAAGAAAACGGTTATAGATTAATAAAACCAATAATGAGAAAGACCCAAACATTATTATCCGCTTTCATCATCTGTGTTACTGTCTGCTCATCATTCACAACACCACAAAAGAATGATGATGAAAGCCCTGTCAATACCGCTACCTGTCTGATTGGCGCAGGAGAGTACAGACTTGCGTTAAAGACACTGAAAGACTGCGATGCCCTGTTTGCCGATGCTCTGAGAATGGAGGCATATAACAGTTTGAACAGGACAAGAAAGGCCATCCGATATGGAGTTGAGTATCTGGATAAGTTGGGCCGACAGCATATAAAGGACGGTACGGTATCATTGAGTTCTTATGTCTCAACGGAAGTGCAGGATGTTCTTAACAGAAACTGGAAATATGCATCAAGACAGGTACAGAAAAGACTTGCAGGACAGGAATGCAATGCGCAGTTGCAGATGATGCTGGGAAGTCTGTATCAGATAAACGGTCTTTACGATGAGGCAATAGAGCAATATGACAAGGTGATGGATTATTGCAGAGGCATAGGATTGAAAGACTTCGGAACTGACTGGCTGTGTACATGGAAAAGCGACTGCTATTATGGACTGGTGGATTATGACAATGCAGTAAGGACTATAAGCCAAGCCATTGAGGCGAACAACAGCAGGGACTACTACCAACTTTGCAGGAGAGGATTTTACTATATGCAGCAAGGAAAGTTCAATGAGGCAATGGAGGATTACTCAAAGGCAGCAAAGGCCAATCCAAACAATGCTGAGGCATACTTCGGCAGATGCGCAGTCCTTTACAGACAAGGTAAACTGGATGAAGCAAGGGTGGAATACGGCAAAGGCATCAAGATAGACCCAGCGATGGAATGTCTGGAGTACGATGATGAGCTGATGGATATAGTGACAGAATTTTCAAAAGATATATAAAACAGGATTTACAAAAAGTTGTCATATGTTTACTTTACTCGAAAAACGGATATTGATTATTGATTGAAATGGGAATGATAATAAATAATCAAGATGAGAGTCCGAACATACTGATATACGACAATGAAAAGTACTATATACCTGAATGTGAAGAGTTGTTTGAGCCATATTTGGAAAAACATAATATTGTACTGTTTCCATATTCTACTGCTAAGACAGTAGGATGTGTCGTGATAAGGACTGATAGGAGATACACTGCGACATGGATGATAGAAGATGATATGCTTTTCCTCGTGGGTATTCAGGCCAATATCCTGCCGCAGTATATTTTGGAAAAAATGCGTATACCCTCTTCTGAATGCCATGTGGGATTGGACTTCTTTTTCCCCGCGGATGAGAAGAAGATATTTGCAGACTGGTATTCTGGGAAATTGTCCTTTCTTTCGTACGAGGACGAACAACGTGTGGAGGTGTTGGCTTTTGCAATAGATAAAGGACGGGTGACTAGCAAGGAACTGCGAAATTATGAGAAGTGTCATGATTATCAAGAATATGATGATAGTTGCAACTTATCTCGTTCCATTCATACTATATCCGGAGATTGCCTTTCGCCTGATGACCAAGATGATGATTATGACCTCCCCTATTAATTCAAGTGAAAAAATGATAAGCGGAATGACAGAATTTTCAAAGGTTATATAAATTTTGATTCTCAAAAAGTTGTCATAGTGTGGTTATATTATGGGAAAGCCTGTTAAAAAGATAATATACAGCATTTTAGGAGCTGTTTTTATAATTGTCGCAATCTGTTTTGGAATTGTGGCAGAAGAACCTACTGTAATTCCAATTCACACTAATGAACTCTTGTTTACAACCACATTTGATTCATCTGCAACACTTTTGATACCGGCTGCATATACGAACGAGGACGGAACAATAGTTGGTGAGTACAGAATAGCCGGAAAGACATACGGTACTCCTACGCGTAAGGAACGCATATCACTTCATCCGACTAAAGGGTTGATAATATCCGGACAATGGCATTCGGATTACGGTTTCCAGCAGACAGTACTTGTCAAAAATCGTAAGATTCGTTATTATGACGATGATAAAAAAGCATTCAGACGGGCACTTGCAACAGTGGATGGACAACTATGCATTCTCACATCGTGCATTCCAATGACCCTTAATCAATTTTCTGAGTCTATTCATAAATACTGTTCCAATGCAGTGAATCTTGATATGGGTGATTACGGATATGGCTGGTATAAGAATATCAAGTTTTCCCGTTTGTTTAAATACAATCAAGACAAGCAGACCAATTGGATTTACATCAAGTAAAAATCACCTACGACACAATTTCATAAGGGGTATATAAACAGAAAAATTGAAGAAATATGACGTAGGTGTGAGAGGATAGGCAATTGGAGATTAAGACTAATACAACTTATTGATTTCAAAGATATTATTTAATGTTTAACAAGTTCCGGATTTACACCCGAATGTAAACCATCATGTAAACCACAAAGCCATACAGTCAAGGCAAGGCTTCATAACTCATTGATTTTAATCGAGTAATAGCCCGCTCAGCTGGTTAGAGCGCATGATTCACAATCATGAGGTCCCCAGTTCAATCCTGGGTCTCGCTACTGACTTAGAGGCGCCTGCGGCCGTGTGGCTGCGGGCGCTTTTCTTTTGGGTGATATCTATGATATCCGTGCCCTTTTGATCGACTCCTTCGGAAGGTGGGACGAGTACGGCCGGAGGACAGCGGCGTGCGATGGCTGGCTAGATGGTTGAATGTATGGCAGAACGGACGATGTGGCTCAATATTTGCGGTTGTGGTGGGGACTATGGGAAAATCCGTAAAATATGTGGCAGTGACGATGCTGGCGGCATGCTGCGCGGGCTGTTTTCTGGCGCAAGGACAGGAGCAGGAGTCGATTGCAGAGGAGGCCCGGATGCAGGGATATGAGGCAGCCGTGAGCAGTGTACGGATTCAGGCACGCGATACGGTTTCGGGCTGTTTTCGGTCGCAGGTGTCGGATGCAGTTGCGAAAGGTGTCCGGATGCCGGAGCGGGATACGGTAGCGTCGCTGGTAGCGGAGTACGAGGCGGATATCCGGGCACTGATGGACCGGGTCGTGGAGGTCGGGATGCTGGATGAGGCCGGCAGGGATTCGGTGCTGGCATCAGCGGGCTTGTTGCCGGCCGGGCTGTCGGTGGTGCATGCATCGGAGGTTGGAGCGACAGGTGAGCCAGGCGAGGCCGTGGAAGCAGTGTCAGAGACCGCAGCAGTGGGAAACAAGAGGAACAGTGGGGAGGGTAGCGCGGAAAACAAGGTGATCAAGGCAGGCGAAGAAATCGGGAAAAGCGAGGATATACTGCGCACCCGACTGAGCCTCCTGACCGAGCTGCGGCAGGAGTGGTACGGCAGGCTGCGGGGCGAATATCTGCGGCAGGATGCGCTGACGGATCTGATCGGGGCTCCGGAGCAGATGCCGGCTTCGGCGTTTCATCCGAGATATCTTCCGCTGGATGTCGTTGAGGACAATCTGAAATGGGCGGCCAGCCGTCCCCTCGAAGTCAGCGAGATACTGGCCAGGGACCGTAGGCTGATACTCACCCGTATGATAAACGGCAGCGCTATGCCTCAGTTCCTGCGGGATCTTCGGGCACAGAATCCGGCTGTCTATTCCGTCTTTGCGATAATAATAGGAATATTCGGAGGCGGAAGCGGCTTCTTATGCGGTTCGCCGATGGAGATGCTGGTGCCTAAGCCGGTAGTCGGCGGTCAGCCATGGTTTGACGACATGCTGTTCTATGATCCGAATTTTGACCGCAGGATATATATGCCGTCAAAGCCCCTTCCTCTGTATGATCCCGAGGAGGCTTCTCGATAATTGGTGGTTAGTAAAAATTGTAAAATCTGAGCAGAAAAGAAATAATTGTTATATTTGAAAGTTGAAAGACACAAGGAACTTTCGGATTATTAATCGTACTTAACAAAATGTAACAATTTTTTATGAAAAGAATTCCCATTGCTGTTATCGCAACCGCGTTGTCAATGTGTGCGGTTATGTATTCATGCAGTATTGATGAAAAGAAAATCAATGATCAGAATCTTGTGGAAGTGGATGGCCGTGATGTTCCTGCCGAAGTTTTCGAACAGGGCAAGGTGCGTCTGCTGCTGACAGAGGATCTGGCATCCAGACTGGAGCTCATGACAGACAGTGCCGGGGTCTTGTTGGGCAGTGGAGTCAAGTCAGTAGATGATGCAGCTGTGTCCCTGGGAGTCGTCCGTATGGAAAGGACTTTCCCCTATGCCGGTAAATTTGAGCCGCGTACCCGTAAGGAAGGGCTTCATTTGTGGTACGATGTCTATTTTGACGAAACGGTTCCGCTGACAAGAGCTGGAGAGGAATTCTCCTCAATTCCGGGAGTAAGTACAGTGGAGTACCGTCCTAAGGTTGTCCGCGTGGTCGGTACAATGGTGCCGGGAACCCTCACTTCGTCTCCTGAGCTTTTGTCAGGACGGACATCGGAGGCCGCGGATGTATTCAATGACCCTATGCTTGAAGAACAGTGGCATTACTACAACGACGGCAGTTTGTCCGGTTCTGTGGCAGGCGCGGATATAAATATCCTGCCTATGTGGGAAAGAGGTTTCGTGGGGAACAGTGATGTAATCGTGTCTGTAGTTGACGGAGGAATAGACTATACGCATGAAGATCTCGCCGATAATATGTGGGTAAATCCAGAGATGTCCGATCCGGATGAGAGCCACGGCTATAATTTCGTCAGGAATAATTACAGACTGACTGCCGATGATCACGGTACGCACGTGGCCGGTACGATATCCGCTGTCAATAACAACGGTATAGGTGTTTGTGGAGTGGCAGGCGGCGATAAGGCGAATGGTATTCCTGGAGTAAGGCTCATGTCATGTCAGATTTTCGAGGGAATGACGGGAGGTGACGGTGTAGCTGCAATCAAATGGGGGGCGGACCATGGAGCTGTAATCAGCCAGAACAGCTGGGGGTATGAACTTGGATATATCAGGGGAACTCCTGAGTCCGACAAGGCTGCCATTGACTATTTTGTGAAGTATGCCGGATTTGACGAGAATGGCAACCAGACCGGGCCTATGGCTGGCGGTATTGTGATATTCGCGGCCGGTAATGACGCTACCAATGTCGGATATCCTGGTGATTATGAGAACTGTATGGCTGTCTCGGCGATAGCGGCGGATTACGAGGACGCGTATTATACCAATTATGGTGACTGGGTGGATATTGCAGCTCCGGGAGGAGATGAATTCAAGAACCATTTTGTCATAAGTACTGTGTCAGGGAATCAGTATGCAGGATATCAGGGAACATC
>JAHLFB010000084.1 GCA_018884025.1 Candidatus Phocaeicola faecipullorum | reverse complement strand
AACCATATTTTCAAGAGGGCTTCGCACCAAACAATTACTCGTAAAGCACGCCTCTTTAGGCTACTGTTGACGGAACAACAGGTTCAGACATCATGCTGAACAATTACTTGTACGACTTCTTGTCGCACCATTTTCCGCAAATATAAGCAGAAATAACATAATATACAAAAAATCCCCCTGCACAATCACTTGCACAGAGGGACAGGATTTATCAGATAAAAAAGTTGTATTTACTTGCTGCGTGTAATTACCGCACGGCTCAAGCGAGGATCATCGTAGAACATGTTGTCCACACCACCCTTGTAGTCAATTTCAAGCTGTGATTCTGAAACGCCGAATTCGTTAACCAGACAGTCACGAACAGCCTCAGCTCGTTTCTTACTCAAGCGTTCGTTAGTCTTCTTGCTACCTGTTCCGGCATCAGCATAACCTGTAATTGTATATACCGCATCTGGATCGCCTGCCTTGATAGCCTCAGCAAAGAACTGAAGATTTACACGAGCTTCCTTCGACAGTTTAGCTTCGCCTATACGGAAAATCAACAGATTGCCTGATGTGAATTTCTTCACAACTTCTGTAGGTCTGTTCTTTGCATCAGCAAGTTCACGCTGCAGACGTGCGTTCTCTGCATTCAGAGCATCTATCTGGTCGCTCATACGTTTCAGCGCACCGTCGTTGTTGCGTGTAATAGTCTTGCTTCTGTCCCATCCGCGCTGTTTGAACTTATATGTAAGTCCGAGAGCAGCAGTAAGCATAGGTTCACCGCCACGTCCGCCTACTTCACCGTCGAACATATCGTTGATGAATGTAGCGCGCAGGTCAAGGTTAAGATCAACAGCCTCACAAAGTCTGAAAGAGTTCATAAGTCCCAGATGACCAGTAATTTCAGCATTCTTAGGTTTAGATGTGACCCTTGCTATACCCACACCAGCATACGGACTCAGGCTATAAATACGTTTTTCCTTATAACCGCCTATAATGTTCATAAGGTTGAACATAGCGTCCATATGGAAGTTGAAGAACTTGAATTTCTGTTCGTTCAGCCAGTATCCGTGCCATGGTTTTCCGCTTATTGCTCCGCCACTCTGGTATGCGCCGTTCTGAGTAGCACCCTTTGCAGAAAGACCGGAATACATAAGGCGTACTCCTATACCCGGAGTAAACCACTTTCCTACTGCAATGTCCAATGCAGGAGCAATACGTTCGCCGAACTTGCGCTGACGGTCATGGTCACCGAAGTAAACCTGACCACCTGCTCCGGCACTGATAAACCAGTTACTCCAAAAACGGTTAGTCTCTACTTTGTATTTGTCTGTACTGTATTCCACTGTTTCAGTGAAATCGCTATTGCTTTGCTCTGTCTGAGCAAAAGCACATCCGCCGGCCAAGACCATGGCTGCGGTAAAAATTGTTTTCTTTATCATATAAATACATTTATTAGAATTCTAATTATATTACTCTCTCACACAACGAATAGCACAAGCATCACGTCTGCTAGACGTATAATCATAAACCTTTACTTTATTCTCTGATCCCCAAGGAGTTGAACTGTTTACATCTGTATAGGAGCCTATCATCATATATGCTGAATACGGTTCAGATGTATTTCCTGCATTATGCGGTGAAGCCGACCAGTATTTCGCAGTCCCCCCCCTCATCAAAACTGAATTCTGTCCGGCTGACCACATTGTACCATTAGAACCGAATCTGCATCCAGTTTGAGGATAGAAAACGCCTTCAGTATCAGAATCATTTCTCTTGAAATAAAAACCGTTTTCATATTTCACATAGTTAATATAATCAAGTCTGCTTGTAGTACCAGAAACTCCGGATGTATCACCATCACTTCTTTTTACAAATCCTGTCCATGTAAACTTATTTGCTACACGATATCCCACAGGAGAAGGGTCATAAATAGTTTTTACATCCGTCCATCCGGCACATGCCGTAGCGGCATTCAGGTAATCAGGATATACATTTTTCGATTCGTTTGTATCTCCCCAAAGATAATTATTCGTTTCCGCCATCCAATTGCCATGAAAATTATCAATGTATTTCTGCAGTTCTGCCGGATGCTGAACAGTCTCAGCTATAGTTCCTGTCTGAGATACATAAACAGGGAAAGAAGTTTCTATTTCCTTTGCTTCTCCGTCAACATAATATACAGAACTGTTCGGGAAGGGATCTTTACGTCCCCATTGATACAATGTCACATATTCAGACGTTTTTGAAAGAGCTCCTAACGTACGGTCCATCACAGTGAACTGATCGCCAATCTTATTGGTATATACATCATCGGAAGGCATTTCATCGCCTACTCCCCAGATGTGCCAGCTCCAAAGAATCTCTCCGGTCTGATTATCACCGCTATAAACAGCAATAACTGCATTACCTACATTTTTATTTGCTGTATAGTAACAACGTCCGTCAGCTTCAAGTCTTATAGAAGAAGCGTCAATGAATCCATCCACATCCTGCCATAGCAATTTAGCCGATTTCGGACTGATATACGGAGTCTCTGTATGGAAACCTGCCCCCGGAATAATACCTTTCTGACCATTGCCAATAACAGTTGCAAGGAATGAATGTTCACCAGTTGTATTAATCATATAGCAATTTGCTGTTTCCTCCTCTACTTGCTCAGGAGCATCCTTTATCACAGCCTGATTGTTCGATAAAACTGTAGCATTCAATGGCATGATATAATATTTGCCGGCTTCAAAATCACAAAGAGCTTCAGCTGTGAATGACACTTGATGTAAGTCAGTCAGGAAAGTACATTTCCATGTAGTACCTTTCTGTGCTCCGGGAGCAGCAACAGCGTATGCTATTACTTTTTCCGAAAGTGATGGCTGATTTACAAAAGTCAGATTCAAAGAATTACTTTGCGCATCGACTACACCAGTGAAACCTTTGTCAAGATTGGTAAGGTCGTATGTGTAGCTTCCAGTCACAGGAGCCCCAGTCTCCAGTGTCACACGCTGAAGCTTTTCATCAACAGACAAACCTGCTACATTTGTCAAACTAAATTCAAAACGAACCAATGAAACCATCTGACGCATATTCAACTGATATTTTCCGCTACTCAAATTGGAAATTGCATCAGTAGCTTTCACGTCATATGCCGCAATGGAGTTTTCATCAGAATAGGCTTGTTCTGTTGGTATTGATACCGGAATAGCCTGAATATTTGTGGCTTGCTCATTATATGGATAGTAAGCATATTTAGGTGTGTCTCCAGATGTTACACTACCAGAGAATGTAGTTTGTGCCACAGGCTCTGTATGGTTTCCCGTGAAAGGTGAATTTACTGTATTATCAGCAAATACACCTACCTGGTCACCAACCGACCATTCCATAAATAAAGCTCCATTATCAGCCATTCCTCCTACTTGCGTGCGTGTAGAAGACAAGGCAGAAAAACTGTCAAGAGTTCCGGTTATGCTAATCTGTTCTTTTGTAAGAGAAGATGTTTCCTCCATTTCTGTGCAAGCTGCCATCAAACCGGTAAAAACGAGCAAACAGCCTATCAATCCGTTCTTAATTTGTTTCATTGATTTGTTAGTTATATAAAAAAGAGTAAAGGAGGCTGTCCCGGATTTTATGTCCAGAACAGCTTCCTTGTTGAGTTTCATCATTCTATTACATTTCCACCTGAAGTATAGGAAGCATCAGAATTTGATTGTCCCTGAACATCATCGATTGTAATAAGAGGGAATCGGTAGTTGTTATTGATAATAACTGACGGCAGATAAGAGCCACCACCTTCTTCATACACTCTATCCAAAATCACAATATTCATCGGACCATAGATATTACTAGTACCATATTTCAAAATTTCATTATAGAACCAATTATTGATATCACGTGCAAAAGCATCAATATTACCGGCTACACCACCATTGCCATAACTATAAGTTGCATTATCACCAGCAACAACACTATATCCATCTCTATATTCTTCAGAACGTCCTTCAACATACGGTTTATAACTCAAACTTACTTTAGAATCAACATAATATCCATCCAAACAGTTTATGTAGAATGTAGCTCCCTGCTGATTATTATTATCCTCTATTGCTAGTTCGAAAGTTTTCCATATATCTGTCTGTTTTTCTTTTAGAGATTCTTGCCAATAAGCATATTGAGAATATTCAATTTGGCTACCAGTATAATTCGTACTAGAATACAATAAATAGTTTTGGCTTTCCTTCACAACACGTGCCCAATCCTGAATATATGCAGTTCCTTGAGACCCATCTTCACGTTTCGTATTATGAATATAATTCACTGCACCTTTTATTGGCATACCTGTAGGAACAAAATCAGCGCTTCTATTTCCATTTATCATATAATATTCCATAGCATTTGTTCCCCAAGATGAATTCTTACCCCAGTTGTCAACCGGATAACCACGTCTCGCCCAGTTATCTTTCAAAGAACCCCACTGGTCAATAAATACACCCTGTCCTGGGGTTGGAAGTTCAAGTCCACCATCTTCTTCACTGGTGATACGGGCAATAAACATCAATGAACCTCTAGCATCACCCACAGTGAGTTCTCTTCCGTAAGTAACATATTTATAACCTGAATGCTCTGTAAAGAACTGGTTCAAGTCATCGGCAAAATCTGTAACACGCCAATCACGTCCGTCATTAGACTCAAAAGCAGGCATAATCATGGCGAACTCTCCAGAGTTCTGAACAACCTTATTCCAAATCATATCAACAGCCTCGCCGAATGTAATATTGAGATCTTCACGGTTACACTGCAACTTCACACCATCAAGGCTAGTTCCACTATCGTTATTAGGGCATCTCAACTCAAAGCAACGAATTCCGGCATTCCACTGCTGTTCGAATGAAGCAGTCTGTGCTTTATAATATTCAGCATCAGTACCACTATAATTAGAAGAGAACGAATTGGCTGTTCCAGGGATAGACAACTGTGAAATGAGTACCTTGTCGTTCATACCTGTAATCCAAGTGTTCACTTCACCAGAGCTAATTGCCGGAGCTTTGACTTTCACACAAGTTTTCTGAGACGGATGCAGTGTTACTCCAGCAAGAGACATGGTCTTACTTGCCGTATTGAATCCGGCAACTCTGACACTAATATTTGTCAAATCTGTATGAGGCAGAAGGAATACATTAAACGTGATAGATTCACCAGCTGCAAGTTCCAAAGGTTTTTGAGTTCCATTATCATCATAATAACCACTGATAGTAATCATATCCCTAACTGTTGCTGACTCCTCATATTTACAAGTCAAATTAGAATTTTGCTCGGAAGTAGTATTTGCTTGTGTCAAGTCACAAGTAAAATATCCTGCAATGTTCTGACCATCGTTCGCAAAAACATTTATTGATGCAATAGGAGCTACAGTAGGACCAACAATAGTCAATTCCAATGTTGTAGTCAATGGAACAAAATGCAAAGAAACGCCATCGTTTTCAGCATCAGCTGCAGGTATAGGATAATCTTTCTGAACTGCAGCCATATATAAATAATCCATATTAGGTTTTGCGGTCCATACATTTCCACTTTTAGTGATAGTATGCTGCTGATTAATAGGAATATACCCTTTCAATAGTCCATTATCAAATGAAACAACTTGTTTTACAGCCTCATTGTTCATACTTTCCTTAGAAGGATATATAGCATAAAAACTTTGTGTTGAAGAACTTCCATCCCACTGTAGTCCATCTCCCAACGCTAAAAGATAAGCCTGATTTTCATTAACCTTAGTAATTCCATACTCTACTTTCTGTTTGTTTGGTGATTTTGGAGAATAAATATCAACTGTATCTGTATCAAGCCATTTTATTTCCTGACTTATTTTCTTTCCATCACTATCAGTTACATAATCTCCATATTCTGTTCTTGTCTTTGGCTCTCCAGCATAACTTGCATTTGCTCCAAAAACAATACCGTTTCCTTTTGGAATATTATTTTCCTGTGTGAACTCGTCATCCTTACATCCAACCATTGTAAAGACAATAGTACCCAATAAAGACAAGCCCATTAAATAAGATTTAAATTTCATAATGTCTCCTTTCATCTTAATTTATTTCCATTCATTTTCAGTAAAATCATAATCACCAGAGATTGTCTGATTACCAGATGTTACGTCACTATTAGATTCTCCTTTATCTACAACTGATCCACAGAAGTTACCTTCTGTTTCCACCTCCACATGCTGTGTACGTGGAGTTTCATAAAATTTTTTCTTCATAAATATACCTCGCTTTCATTTATTAGTTAACAATTCGTTTTTCGTTAGTAATTTCATTTTTTCAAGTTTCCTTTTCATTTTTCCATATCTTTAAGTTTTTAAATTAATACTCTTATTTAGTCTTGTTGCCATAGCCATAGCCGTAACCGTAGCCATAACCGTAATTACCATAACCGCGGCGTTCCAAGTCGGCTCCGTTCAGTATCAAAGCCATGTTGTTAAGGACTTTCTCCTGATACAGTTTCTCTATGTCCGGCAACTGACGACGGTCAAGCCTTCCGGCACGGACCACAAATATCGTAAGGTCAGCAATTCTGTTAGCAATAGTAGCATCAGCCACAAGGCCTACCGGGACACTGTCCACAACAATGTAGTCGTATCGTTTGCGTAACTCTGCCACCATATTGTCCAGACGACTGTCCATAAGCAGTTCGGCAGGATTAGGCGCTGTAGTTCCGGCATTTATAAAGTCATAACCTTTTTCACAACTGTGTATAATGTCATTCAATGCTATGGTTTCATCCGCAAGATAGTTTGTCATTCCAACACCATGCTTATGCATTCTGTGACTGAGTGAGCCCTTTCGTATATCAAGGTCTATCAGAATTACCTTTTTCTTGGTATAAGCAAGACTGTCTGCCAGATTATATGCCACAAAAGATTTTCCGGCGCCGGAATTGAACGAAGTGAAAGTTATCACCTGCAAAGGTTTGTCTTTCTTAACCATGAAAGACATATTGGTACGCAAGATTCTGAATGCCTCTGTCACTACATTGTCACCATATCCATAGGCATTGGCAATACCTCTATGAGAATGCGACTTGTAGTTCTTATCCAGAGGAATCTCGCCAAGGAAAGGTACACTAACAGCACCTGTGATATCTTTTCGTGTATGAACACGTGTATCCATAAACATTATTACCAGAAATACCACAGTAGGAACGGCTAGCCCCATCAGTATTCCCAAAGCCATAATCTTGTTTCTGTTAGGAGAAATAGGATATTTGGTAGCTTCGGCACTGTCTATCACCCTGGCATTGTTATCAGCCATAGCCTGTGACAGCGCATTTTCCTCACGTCTGTTCAAAAGGAATAGATAAAGAGATTCCTTAATTTTCTGCTGTCGTTCAATGGAAAGCATCTGCCTCTCTTTGGTAGGTATTGATGCTACCCGTTCCTGGGCTCTCATTTCACGGTTCTGCGCATCATTACGCTTCACGTTGATACTTACTATCATATTGTCCACCGCACGGATAATGCTCTGCCTCATTGCCCGAAGCGATGTATTCAGTTCTTCCACAACAGGATTTTTGTCGCTACTGTCTGAAATAAGTCTGTCACGCTTCAACTTAGCCGCATTATACATAGTTATCTGGTTTTCAATATTCATATCGCTGATTCCGGTATTCGACGGTATCAGGTCAGCCTCCTTTTTCGGGTCTGTCAGATACTCCTTTATATATTGTGCCAAACGCAACTGCGTTTCAAGTTCCAAAGCCGAAGAATTGTATTTCTGCGATTCTCCCATATACATACTTGCCGTAGAAGAGATATCCACCATTTGGTTCTCACGCTTGAACGATTCAAGATCAGATTCTACATCGCCCAGTTCCTGACTTATAATAATAAGACGCTCATTAATGAAGTTAGCAGTATTTACAGCTACCTGATTCTTGTCTCTTATAGCC